>JANQRQ010000042.1 GCA_028284485.1 Planctomycetaceae bacterium
ACGGCAGCCGCGAACAACGCTGTGCGATCGGTGTTGCTGCGACCGACTTGAACGGCAAGAGCCAATTGAGCAATTCCTTGAAAGTAATTTCCTTCCAAGCAATCGCAATCGGAATTTGTGATGAGCGACGACAGTTTCAGGACCTCGTCAAAATCTCGTCTTCGAAAAGCGCACTCCGCCTGCAACGTCCAGACCGATGACTGCAGTCTTTCGAGCATCGCCGTAATTTCCTGGCTCGAATCATCGCCCTGATGGAGCGCTGCGAGCGCCTCACGCAGTTCCCGGTCGGCTTCGGCGGCATAGTAGCTGGCGCTGACGGCGTCGTCTTTGTTAGCCAACTGGTCGCGGGCGATGGAACAGACCGCCAACACCCGGCTAGCTGCTGCGTTGGCGTCGATCGAAGCATCAATTAGAACGGCCGATTTTGAAATGACTTCGCTGGAATTGGTGATCAATCCCTGATGTTCGGATTTGAATGACTCCAAATCGGCGATCGCTGCGACGACCTCCTTCTGGTTGTTTTCAATAGATGTCTTAAGCTGATCACCGGTATCTTCCAACTTGGATGTTGTCCAAGCGTGATCGATGAAATTGAACCCAAACAATAATCCGGCCAGTGTGACGACAACTCCAAACGCAACTTGCGGTATGTACCAATCCCGCTGCAGCCGCTTTTTGAGTCGGTCGTTTTCGTCCTTCAATGCTTCGAGGGCCAGTTCAGCCGTTTTGTCGATGTTTTCGATGACCGACGTCTGCGAATTAACCGTCTTCTGCAGGTGTTCGACCTGAGACTTCAACGCAAGATAGACGCCGTCGGTTTCCAGGTTCTCTTTGAATTCGGCAACTTCGGGATCGGTGTCCGGCGTTTGAGGATTTTGGTCCGTCATGACTCTTCCCTCACAGTTGAAAGTGCAAAAAGCTTGAGATGTGCACTTTCAATCTACACCCGACAAATTTGCCGCTCCAATTGAAATTCACCATGTTCAACCAAGAAACTGAAAGTGAGGGGAAACACTCAATTGTGGGCAGAGCCTTGTCTTTACATTAATCGGACGGCTGCCGCAGATCTCCATGAGAAGACGAGCAATCAATTGGGTTCGATAAATGCGATGACGATTTGCGACACCTGCGATCGGGCCAGCGCGCACGATCACACGACGCGTTACGTAAAGAGTCACGCATTCGTGGCTAGCGACAAACCAACCCATTGGCTTGCCGCAACTGCGACGGCACTATTACTCGCCGGCGTAGTCTTTCCACAGCGAGTTTAACGTTTGCGAATTTGGTTCGCCGTCGAATGCGACAAAGCGAAAGCGGGAAACATACGGCTCGCCCGGCTTGATCGCAAAGTCTCCCAACACCATGGGCGCGAAACAAAAGTAGGGCTTGTTCGGATGGAGCCGCGTCGGTTGTGGAGACCGGAAGTTGCCGGGGTGACCCATGGCGGCGATTCCGCAGGACTGTCCATCGACCACTCCGAAGGTCGCCACCCAATTGGGGCGACTATGATTGCCGTTGGACTGATCTTTTCCCTCGTTGGTGAGCATTTGGCCCCCCTCTTCCAACCAGGCGACCGGCCCACGAATGCACATCGCGCCGTAGTGGTACTCGCGGATATCGAGCGGCGTTTCTGTAGCGCAGGTCTGTGTCGATACCAAGTCGAATACGTTCATCGATTCGTGTGGAACACGCGTCAATTCCCATGTCTCATTCAGAACGACGGTCGGCGGGGTCGTCGTATCGTCGAGGTGTTGCAGCTTGGCCACGATTTCGTCGGCACTGGCACGCACGGTTTCGACATGTTTGATCCGCCCTTCTCTCGCGGCGCTGTTCCAAAAGTCAACCGGCTTGCCTTTAAACTCGGAACTGGTCCAGGCGAACATCAATCCATGCTGGTGCATATGATCGCTGGGGAAACCATCGGTCACAACGCGGCCGCTCGGTGTCAACACGGGATGAATAAACCCACTCCGCCCGAACCAAGGAGTATTGGAATCGGGAGAATGCAGGTACGCCGAGTTGTAAGTCATCAACACGCGATCGCCGTCCATAAGGGAAAGTTGGCCGGCATCGTCGGCAGTGTGTGCTGGACCCGCGAAGACCGTCACCAACATTAACATTCCCAACAGAGTGCGAGTCATTGTTTGTACCCTCTCATGACCGTTGTCTTGGTGTAAAGCAGCCTCGGTTTGATTCGCATTAACGTTCGGCCGGCTCAGGAACTCGGTGCGCTTCAATCTCTCGAGCGGCAGCCAAACCAACACGACTGTGAGTATCTCATTTCAGTATGCGGCGATGTGGGTGGGAACGCAATCATATACCGAAGTTGGTTAGCGGTCCGCTGAACTGCGATTTCGTCAATTCGTAGTAGGGCATCAGCGGCGACCACAATTCCCAATACCAGTCGAAGGACTTTCGAAACCAGGCGTAATTGTCACACATCCAATCGATTGGTGCGTAGACCGTATTGAGCCAGGCATCGGTTTCGCCCGGAAGATAGCCGTGTACATACAACAATTCGATCGGGGGCATAAGCAGCGGATAGGCGACTGTCATTGCCATAAAGACGGCCATCACCGTCAGCAAATGTGAACTTCGCGATTTATTTTCGAGCTTCATGAATTTTCACAGCCGCATCGACTTTGAATCAACGTGTCGGCACGCAATATTCTGCTCTCTCCGTTCAGCGCACCGCCACTTTATCATACGTTCGCAATCATCGAGGGACCATAGGCATCGCCGGCTGCAGGTGGATTCGACGCACCTTCGGACCTTCCGCTTTTGAAACGGCCTCATCGACCGATAGAATGATCACAATGCCGTTATCAATTGCCATGCCCTAACACCAGCAAGAGAACGCTCCCATGACGCACACACGAAGTAATCGCAGCTCGACCGCAGTTCGCGGATTGATCGCCTGTCTGGTTCTCGCAGGTATCGCATGGTACCTGCTGCCGCGCGGCGCCGCGCTATCGGCACAATCAAACAAAGAGGCGCAGCATCGTAACTTGACCAGCTTCGGCCTTGTGGGCGACGGTGTCACTGACAATACAACAGCGATTCAAAACGCAATTGACGCCGGCATCGGAAACCTGCATTTTCACAAGGGGACCTATCGCATTACCCGACCGCTGGTCATCGATCTCGATAACGTTGGCTTCACCTCGATGCACAGCAACGGTGTGGCAACAATCGTCATGGATGGACCGGGGCCGGCAATCAGAATTGTTGGCACGCATTTCAAGTCGGCGGGACCGGAAGGATTCGAAGATCGCGTTTGGCAAAAGCAGCGCATGCCATTGATCGACGGGATCGGCATTACAGCCACTCATGACGAAGCCGACGGCATCGAAGCCGTCGGGACGATGCAGTTGACGATCTCGCGCGTACACATACGTCACTGCCGGCATGGAATTCGGCTCGTGCAAAACAACCGCAACGTCATCATTTCCGACTGCCACATTTACGAGAACAGCGGTATCGGCATTTACTACGACAACGTCAATTTGCACCAGTCAAACATTACCGGATCGCATATCAGCTATAACGGCGGCGGGGGCATTGTTTCCAAGGCGGGCAACGTGCGCAATATCCATATCACTGGTTGCGACATTGAAAGCAACATGAGTCCCGATCAGCCGCCGACCGCCAATGTACTCATCGATTGTCGCGAAGGCTCGCATGGGACCGCGGAAGTCGCCATCACCGGTTGCACAATTCAGCACAATCACACGGCACCGGGATCTGCCAATGTGCGGATTATCGGCCGCAGCAACCCGACCGCTCGGCAGTCGCTGGTCCGCGAAGGGAACGTCACCATCAGCGGTAACGTCTTCAGCGATGTGTTCGTCAACGTGCATCTGCAAGATTGTCGTGGCGTCGTCATGACCGGCAACACGTTTTGGATGGGCTTTCAGCACAATCTGCTGATCGAAGACTCCTCGAATATCGTCATCGGTGAGAACAACCTCGACCGCAATCCACGATATGACTACGGCGACACGACGCAGGCGAATAATAGTATCATCATTCGTGACAGCGAAGACTGCACGATCAACGGCTTGCATATTTCAAACGTTTACCGCGATCCCGCAGCGGTGACGATTCAGCGGTGCCGTCGCATGAACATTAACAATTGTACGATTCTCGATTGCGACAACGTGGGCCTGCTGCTGGAAGACTTAAGCGACAGTCGAGTAGCCGGCTGCCTGATTCGCGACGACCGGCCCAATTCGCAATCGGTGCCGGTAAGAATTATCGGCGGTCGCGGCAACCTGATTGACGAGAGCCTGATGCCCCGATAAATGTTCCCACTCATTCCTTCATTCCTGCGCAGGTGGAAACGACGGCGCGGGCGTCTGCAATACTCTAGTTCACGTGCCGACTGAATCTGCTGAAATTCACGAATCTCTATTCCCAAACCGGCTGCCTAATCGTTAGTCTATCATGAACATTGGCTCAAGGGATTGTGGCCCAAAGTCCAGGAAGCGACGATGGCGGAAAAATCAGAGCGGCCCGAAAGTAATCGCGCAATTTCTCAAGCCGGCGTGGTTCCCTACCGGTTCACTCGGTCGAAATTGAAAATCTGCCTGATTACAACCAGACGGTCGGGCCTTTGGGGTTTCCCTAAAGGACGGATTCGCAAAGACGAATCGGTTCACGATGCGGCCCTCAACGAGGCATTCGAGGAAGCCGGCTTAACAGGCCAAATCATCGGCGAAGTCCTGGGTCGGTATACCTACACCAAGCGTAACCGCCAGCAAACAGTCGAAGCATTCCTGATGAAAGTCGAGCGTTGCAACTCGGACTGGAAAGAATCGGCTGAAAGAGAGCGTTGCTGGGTGACACCGGATGAGGCGCGGCAATTGCTCACCCGCATCAACTTGCTGGAACTTCTCGAAGAGGCGATTTTACGAATCAGCGCGACAACCGACGATCTGCCTGACAGTAGCGCGGTTTCGGCCTGACCCGATTGGTAGGCAACTCAATCGTTTTCAGCCGGCGATTGTTCGACGGCTCGAAATCGTTCCCGCCATATCCAACGTTCCCACCACGTGGCTGTTCTCAATCGAGGGTCGTCCGCGGCAACAACGTGAACTTTTCCGCGGCGCGTTCGCAGTCGAAGCTGCCCATCGTCAAGAACATCTTGCACGATCCAAAACTTGTCGACGATGTACGAGTACGTCTCGCCCTTCGTAGCCGGAAATGTCTCTTTGGCTCGCGGTCCCGGGGAAGAACTGTTCTTCTGGGCTCGATAAATCACCCAGTCCCCGGGTTTCCACACCCTTTGTCCCATCAGCCCCTCCGTGGTTGCTTTCATGGTCTCCTGCCGTTGAATTGCAGGACTCCGTTCGTATAATCCCCTTTTCTTAACAATTTCTTCACATTTCCGGTAGCTCGCTTTATTGAAAACCTGTGGAACTCTCAGCATTCGGTCAACTTGCCTGTGAAATTATCGGCGGACTTGGACTGTTCCTACTCGGCATGAAGAACATGTCCGAAGGAATGCAGGCCGTTGCCGGCAGCAGTCTGCGCCGAATGATCGGCACGGTCACAGACAACCGTATCTTAGCAACTTTGGTTGGTGCTGTGGTAACGAGCGTCGTGCAATCCAGCTCGATTACCACGGTGATGGTCGTCGGTTTCGTCAACAGCGGCGTGATGCAACTCGGGCAAGCCATCGGCGTCATTATGGGCGCGAACATCGGCACCACGATTACCGGTTGGATTCTCGTACTGAAAATCGGTAAGTACGGTTTGCCATTACTCGGCGCTGCCGCTTTTGTTTACCTGTTTTCCAAAGGAGATCGCTGGCGGTACTGGGCGATGGCCGTCATGGGTGTCGGCATGGTCTTTTTCGGTTTGGAACTCATGAAGGACGCCTGCGCGATCATCAAGGAGAACCCGGCATTTGAACAATGGTTCCAAAAGTTTCAAGCGGACAGCTACACAGGCGTGTTGAAATGCGCGCTTGCCGGTTGCCTGTTGACGACACTCGTTCAATCGTCGTCGGCAACACTCGCCATCACGATTTCTCTGGCTTATCAAGGGGTCATTTCCTTTGAAACGGCGGCGGCTCTCGTTCTGGGTGAAAACATTGGGACGACAATCACCGCAATTCTTGCATCGTTGGGTGCGACAACGAATGCGCGACGGGCCGCCTATTTCCACGTCATCTTCAATATGATCGGTGTCTTTTGGATCACCCTGATCTTTCCCTGGTATATCGAGTTGATTCAGTGGATCATTCAATCTGACGTCAATCAGGCGGTCATCGAAGTCGGCCAAACAACCTACCCACACACCAAACCGGCGATCGCCGCGACGCATAGCATTTTTAACGTGACAAACACGCTGTTGTTTCTGCCGTTTTTGCCGATGTTTGTCACTTTGCTAAATCGCATCGTCCCGGGACGAGAATTCAAAGAACAGCCGCGGCTGACCGATCTCGACATACGCATTCTCGAAACGCCGTTACTCGCTATCGAGCAATCGAGAAAAGAAATCGAAAAGATGGGTTCCGGCTGCTCGAAAATGCTCGATTGGTTGGGCCAGCTGCTGCTGCAGGATGATCCCGACAAAACGTTGGCCGACAAGCTCAAAAGGCGGGAGCAGGTCCTCGATTCGATGCAGGACGAAGTCTCCGAATTTGTCACCAATCTCATTTCCGGAAACGTACCGCACTCGGTCGCCGACGAAGCGCGACGGCAGCTACGTCTGGCCGACGAATACGAGTCGGTCAGCGATTACATTGCGAATCTTGACAAGTTTGACCGGAAATTGCGGCGGGACGGGCATCGCTTTACGGAAGAACAGCGCAAAGCCCTTTCGGAACTCAACCAACACATTTCGGAATACCTGGCAGCCATCAACGAAACGTTTGCACAAGAGAACCGCTTCGTTTTGACGGAAACCGAGCCGATGTCCAAACGCATCCGAGCTGAAATCAAACAACTCCGCCGCAAGCATCTCGACGATCTTTCCCACGGAACCATAGCCCCACCAGTCAGCGTTGCGTATCTGGCGGCATTAAATGCGTATGCCCGCGTACGCGACCATTCCGAGAATATCGCTGAAGTCATCTCCGGCGACAAATAGACTGGCCAGCTGTTTCCCACTACGACGGGATGACGGGTCCGCCTTGGCATCAATCGGCTTTAAAGCGACCTGAAAACGCTCTCGCGCATAGGCTTTTCGCCTCGCGGTGTTCAACTCGGTCGGCCTGGGCGTAGGCCATTGGCAGTGGTCAAAGTGAGCGCAAAAAAATCCGGTGGCTTAGAAGCAACGTTCTAAACCACCGGACTCATTAACAAATCATTCGGCAGTAAGTACTGCCGCCAATCAAACTTCGATTAGAAGTTGTTGACCGGCAACTGATCGTTTCGTGAGAACAATCGTTGGTACAGACCGTAGGTCTGGCCGTTGACATCCCGGTCGAACCGGTTGTTCACACCACGCCATGAAGAGGCGGAGTGCTGAATGTACTCACTGACGAACTTGACGGAACCATCAGCGAACAGGAAGTGAGCACCACCGAGGTGGGCACTACCAGCGGTTCGGTGAGGCTGTCGGTTGCCTTCCGGCTGCGTCCAGTTCATC
>JANQRQ010000046.1 GCA_028284485.1 Planctomycetaceae bacterium
TTGTCGACAGCCCAGGTGGCAAAGCGGAGGCAGTCGGCGTCCTCGAACAGTGCGGTGCGGAGTTGGCCGCGCGCGGGGTGAAAGTCCTCGTCAATTCAGACGATCCCATCACCGAAAGCCGATTCTTTTTGCGGTCGACAGCCATCGCCGTCCGTGGTGGGTTATCGGAAGACCTGGCCCTTAAGGCGATCACGATTCATCCTGCGGAAGCCATGCATCTCGATCACCGGATCGGTTCGCTCAAGGAAGGGAAAGACGCGGACTTTGTCGTGCTGAGCGGCGAACCATTCAGCATTTATACTCGCGTTCTGGAAACGCATATCGATGGCAAAAAAGTTTTCGATCTTGCCGACGATGCACAGCGACTGTACCAAACGGGCGGATTTGCGGTCGCCGACAAGTCCCGAGTTGGACCAAGGCGGGCTTTGATTCAGCCACAACCCGCGGCCGATGCGCCCGCGATTCCGGCCAATGCCGCCAAAGTGACTGCAGAATCGAGCGAGTTTGTAATTCTGGCCGGGCGGGTTCATACAGTTTCGCAAGGGACGATTTCCGATGGCGCCGTTTGGGTCAACGATGGAAAGATCGCATACGTCGGTCCTCACAGCGAATTCGATATGCCCGCGAATGTTGCGGTTGTGACCGCGGCCGAAGTGACGCCCGGATTGATTGACACGCACAGCGCCGTGCCACTCAACGGTGAATACAATATTCCGGCAGACCAGGACGCTGACGAAAGAAGCGATCCGAATCAGGCGGACGTTCGTGTGCTGGATGGGTTCAATCCATCGGAACCGCTGCTGCGATTTCTATTGCAGCAAGGCGTAACAGTCGTGCATGCCTGCCCGGCGCGGGCCAATGTCATCGCCGGGATGACGGGCATCTTTCGCACGCATGGCCAATCCGCTGATACGATGGCCGTGCGGTTCCCGCATGCCATGCTGTTCAATCTCGGTGAAGTCCCCAAGGAGACCTATGAGAATGGCAAACCGGACACGCGTATGGGAACCGCAGCTTTGATTCGATTGGCCTTTTCCAATGCTGCAAACTACCAACGCCAGAAGTCGGCTTCCGAAGGAACCGACAAGCAACCTCCGCGCGATCTCAAAAATGAAGCCCTGTCGCAAGTTCTGGCGGGAAGGATCCCCGCAATGTTTTGTGCACAACGTGCGGACGATTTACTGACGGCAATGCGTCTCTCGCGCGAGTTCCAATGCAACGGAGTGCTTGCGTTGGCTGCAGACGGCTATTTGATTGCGGACCTGATAAAAGAGGCCGAGGTCCCGGTGATTGTCCACCCGACAATGCAGCGACAAGGCGGCATCGAAACCTATAACACCTTCTTGGGGAATGCGGCGGCATTGGCCGATCGCGAGATCCCGATTTCAATCGGAAGTGGCGTCGAAAGTTATGTTCCCAAGACACGCGTCGTGCGCCATGAAGCCGCCATGGCAATGGCCTACGGACTTGGATTCGACCGCGCCTTGCGAACCATCACGCTTGATGCAGCGAAGATTCTTGGAATCGACAATGAGTACGGCAGCCTGGAGGTTGGAAAAACCGCAGATATTGTGCTGTACGACGGCGATCCGTTCGAGCACGCAACACATGTCACGCACGTGATTGTGGACGGAAGGATTGTCCATGACCGTGTGTCGGCACCACCGATCACGCTGGTGGAACGGTTTTATCTGCCATCCGCAACGATTCCCTGCTGTCTGGGATTTTGACGGAGACGCCGTCGCTGTCATTCCGAGTGAGAAGATCGAATGGCTCAGTTCGAGTCGCGCGACAATTCCTTGATTCGAATGTTGCGAAATTCTACGTGCGACCCGTGTCCGAGAAATCCAATGTGGCCCTTATCCCGTTTGAGTCCGGGATGTTTGCGGCCATCAATTGTTCCGTCCTGGCTTGCCTCTGCGATATTGGCATCGAGAATCGTTTCGCCATTGAGCACGATCTTGATATTCGGTCCACGGCAGGTGACTTCCTGTACATTCCATTCGCCAACCGGTTTTTGATAACCACGTTTGGCTGGCACGACACCATAAACGGAACCGTGATATTGATACGGCTTGAGTTTTTGAAATCGCTCGGCGCAGTTGTCAATAATTTGTAGTTCCATCCCCACGTAGGCGGCATCGCCTTCTAACGGTGCCCGAATCCCCAGGCCGTTGTTGGCCCCCGGTTCCAGTTTGAACTCAAACCGGAATACGAAATCACCGTACTCTTTTTCGGTGTAAAGGTTCTTGACTTTGGACTTGCTGCGACGCGTTGGATCGCAAATCAAGACGCCATCTTCGACCACGTATTGCTCGATTCCTCCTTGCCAACCGT
Organism: Planctomycetaceae bacterium; assembly: GCA_028284485.1. GTDB lineage: Bacteria > Planctomycetota > Planctomycetia > Planctomycetales > Planctomycetaceae > JANQRQ01. Next base: position 2,338 of record JANQRQ010000046.1, read on the forward strand.
CGAGGGTCTCACCGTCGAACAGAGAGACGAATCCAGCGGACGACTCCTCGGCCGGCAATTCTCCGGCATATAAAACTCCGGTGAATTGGATCGAAGAAACCGCGAAAGCGAAAAACCAAACCATGTCGACGACGATTCGTTGCATCGTTCGTGATCCCTCGTTGTGAAGCCTGCAGCGTGTTACGCGGACTTGTGGCCGCGACAATCGTGTTTCGTTCGACGATCGCCGGCTCCAAGAGCCAGAATCGTCCTATCGAAGAAGCTAATCGCTCTCGGTAACAATACCTTATATGCCCAACACTCTCGAATCGTCTAGCGCTTCTCGATCGGCACGATTTCGCGCTGCGTTGCCCCGGTATAGATCTGTCGGGGGCGGTAGATTCGGCTGTGGGGATCGTCTCGCAGCTCTTTCCAATGGGCCAACCAACCGGGGAGACGTCCTAAGGCAAACATCACCGTAAACATGTCCGTGGGTATGCCCATCGCACGGTACAGAATTCCGCTGTAAAAATCGACATTTGGATACAGCTTCTTTTCGACGAAGTATTCGTCACTCAATGCGACTTCAGCCAAATGCTTGGCGATATCCAGCATCGGGTCAGTTTGCCCCAAATTGTTCAAAACTTCATCGGCCGTCTTGCGCAGAATGGTCGCGCGAGGATCGAAATTCTTGTAGACACGGTGGCCGAATCCCATCAGCCGAAAATCTGAATTCTTGTCTTTGGCCAGATTCACATACTTTTTGTAGTCGCCACCATCTTGCTGAATCATTTCCAGCATTTCCAAGACCTTCTGGTTCGCCCCACCGTGCAACGGCCCGGAAAGTGCGCATATTCCAGCCGATATCGAAGCAAAAATGTCCGCCTGGCTGCTGCAGACCATGCGTACCGTCGACGTACTGCAATTCTGCTCGTGGTCCGCATGCAAAATCAGCAACACATTGAGCGCGTCTTCCAAAACCTTGGGAACATCGTACGGTTCGGTCGGCACGGCAAACATCATGTGCAGGAAATTGGCGCAATACGACAGGTCATTACGCGGATAAATAAATGGCTGGCCGATCGATTTTTTATAGGCGTATGCGGCAATCGTCTTCACTTTGGCGAGCAACCGCAGCACATTTAAATCGCCATCCTCTTCGGCCATTTCGGGATAGTACGTCGAAAGAGAGGAGACCATGGAAGAGAGAATCGCCATGGGGTGCGCAGTGGGTGGATAGCCCTCGAAGAACTTCTTCATGTCTTCGTGGATCATGCTGTGATAGGTCAGCTTTTCGCGAAAAGATTGGAGTTGCTCCTTACTCGGCAGTTCTCCATAGATCAGCAAGTAGCTCACTTCTGGAAATGTGGTGTTCTCCGCTAACTCTTCAATCGGGTAGCCACGGTATCGCAGGATGCCCTGCTCTCCGTTGATGAACGTGATCTCGCTGTTGCACGACCCCGAGTTCCCGAAACCGGGATCGACGGTGATAGCGCCGGTTTGTCCACGAAGCTGTCCGATATCGATGCCCAACTCTTCCTCGGTCCCGCGATAGGTGGGAAGTTCGATTTCTTTCCCTTCTAACGTCAGTTTGGCGATACTCATTAGCGATTCTCACTCAGCAGAGGGGCGTTCTCATAGTTCATTGCGCCGGCTGCGCGTCACGACAGCACAGAGCGTTGTGATGTCGAACAACTTGCGGACAACATCAGCAGGCGGACTTCGACTCACGATCACCCGGCGAGCTCAAAACGACTTTCACATCGGAGCCGATTCAGGCGATATCCCAATAGGCTTTGGACCTTTTGAAAGTTCCGCGAACGAATTCTGACCCGATGTTTCGTGTGCTGCACCATGGCACCGAATCAGTATTCTCGACAGAACGATGCCGTTTCGCAACTAACTTCTCAAAATGTGTCGATGTAAGTGTCGCAGCCAGCAACCGACACAGGCCCGGTTATCGACCCGAAACCATTCGAACGGCCCCAAACCAACTGCGAAGAGACAACCGACAACTGAATCAATCGTTCAAGATCGATCGGTGTGGCGAAACCGAGGGAGAAAAAGATGCGCAAAAAACATCTTTGGTTTCTTCGCCGAATGCAAAAGCGAGGGTGGATAACCGGATTCGAACCGGCGACCTCCGGAACCACAATCCGGCGCTCTAACCAACTGAGCTATATCCACCGCAATCAAAGAGTTGATTCACAAAATCCTACTTCCGCCCAATTTCACGGTCAAGCGATCCCCTGTCCTCTAGCCGTACGAATTGCAGTATCGGGGATTGTCGCTCGACGAGTTGCCGCAGGACGATGAATTCGCGTCGATGATGCACGCCGCCTATATTTCGTTGCCATTACGGCGACAAGTCATACGACTCGGTCGCGAGAGACGAGCGGAATCGCGGTCGAAACACGACACAATTGGCAACTGACTTCCGTACCGAAACCTTGGCCATTTCTGCAAAGAAAGCCCGGGATTCGTTGACAATTCACCGACGTAACAGTTAACTATCCCTGTGTTTTTCGCATGCGAGAGTTTCACTGAAAGGAGCCACGATGGCTAAGAAGAGCGCAGCCAATTCTCAGAAACCAATGACAAAGTCTGAAGTCCTCAATTCACTCGCCGAGTCATCCGGCTTGACCAAGAAGCAGGTTGCCGGCCTATTTGATAGTCTCGGCGGTCTCATTGGTCAGAATCTCAGCAAGAAGGGACCGGGTGTGTTCAACGTTCCCGGACTCATGAAGATCAAGGTGGTTCGGAAGCCGGCCACAAAAGCGCGCAAGGGAATCAACCCCTTTACGGGCGAAGAGACGATCTTCAAAGCCAAGCCAGCTCGAAATGTCGTCAAAATCTTGGCGCTCAAAGGCCTCAAAGACATGGTCTGACAGATCAAAGTCTGCAGATTTGTTAGCCCTCCAGTCATCACATGGCCGGAGGGTTTTTTTGGGCCGATCCAACGGACACAGCGTTCCTCCCATCAGTCCTAATCCGCCCCATCATTGGCAATTGCCCAGACGGCTTTGCGTCCCATCAAAATCTGAGACATCACGTCTAATTGATCGTTTGGTAAGTGAAAATCGATTGCATCCTCGCTATATTCAGAAAAAGAAGTCGGACCTCAATGAGAATCCTCGATTAGGGTTCGCAACTGCTTCAAAGTTGGCAGTAAACTAATACTTCTGGCTTTGCAGTGTTCAAGTGGTGTCGTATTCCCCGCATGCGGTCCCCAGCACACTTCTGATTTCCTGTTTCTGTCGGAAATTCAATGAGCACGAATACCCACAACAACACAGAACCACTTTCTGTGGACTCCAATTCGTCGGACCAATCCCAAGTTGTGCAGTTTCTCTTCAGCAGGCCTGGCAAAGAGCCTGTTCGAATGAACGTCGCGCGTAGAACGACGCTGATCGGTAGCAAGCCCGGGTGTAATATTCAACTGGCAGGTTCGGGAATTGCATCTGTTCATGCTGTCGTAACATTCGACGCGCCGCAGCTACAGATTCGAAACTTGCGGAGCACCATTGGTACACAGGTCAACGGCGACTCAATCGATGTCGCTCAGCTTCGCGATGGCGATGTGGTCAAAATCGGACCGTACGAACTGATTGTCGAGACCAATGTTGTCGCCCAATCAGAACCCAGCAATGAACAACTTCAGTTCCTGCAAGAAGAGTTGCAATCGAGTCGGCAACAATTCGAATCGGAATTGGAGCAGTTTCAAGCCGAGCGTGAGCAACACCAGCAGGAAATCCAATCGCTTCGTGCCGAGCAGGATCAATTCAAGGAGGACCGAGAGAAACTCGAAGCAGAACGCGAGGAAGTTGCAACACTTCGCAAAGAAGGCGATGAATCACGAGCGAATCTGGCCGAGGAGCGAAGCCAACTATACGACGAGCAGCAAAGTCTAAAGAAATCGCAAGAGGAACTACAAGCCGCCCAGCTGGAACTGAAAGAGTCTGTATCAGCACTGGAGTCGGAACGCGAACAACTTGAGAACGAGAAACAACAGCTCACCGAACAGTCGTCGCAACTGGCGACCGATGTCGAAACCGAGGAAGCTTCGAACGTTGAAAGTGAGCAGGACGTCGAACTTGCTCAAAACGAGCGACTTGAGTTAGCCGCAGCACGCGACCAACTGGAATCGGAACGCAACTCTTTCCAAATCGAACAAGAACAATACCAACACAAAATCGAGTCTCTCAACAAGCTCGAGCAGAAGCTCGCGGTGGATCGCGATGACTTGGAGCATGCAACTGAAGAGGCCGCGACACAGCGGGAACAACTTGAGTCACAGCAGGAAGAATTGACGACAGCTCAAGCGGCATTGCAAACTGCTGAGCAAGAACTCGAAGCTGCCAAAACCGAATTGCAGGCGGACCGCGAACAATTGGAATCGCAACAGCAATCGTTTTTAGAAGAGCAAGAACAGCGATCCGAAGAGACAGCTGCCCTTCGTTCGGAAATGGAACAGATTCAAACGGAGTTGCAATCGGTCACGGATGAATTGAATTCCGAGCGGGAGAAGCTCGCATCGGATCAAGGATCCCTGCAAGCCGAGTTGACGCAAATCCAGGAAGAGGTCGCGCAGCTGAATACCGAAAACTCACGGCTGAACGAGGAGTTGACCCAGGCAAAGCAGCAATTGTTTCTCGAACAAGCTGCCTCGGACTCCACCGAAACCGTTGAGGAAGCCGAAGCGTCGTACGAACCAGAAGCTCCGGCTTTTCCCGAACCCGAATTCGAACCCGAATACGAACCGACGGCGACCACCGAGGGGGATGATCCGGAATGGGATGATGACTGGTTCGCCGACGACACGGACGAGCCAGTCGCCGAGGCTGCCCCGACCGTCGTCGCAGTGGACGAAGCGGACGCGATCGAAGTCGATATCGTGGAAGAAAACGATGCCGAAGAAGAGGGCATTGTCGCGGTCGAAGAAATCGACAGCGAGTTGGAAACTTCGGCTGTAGTTATCTTGGATGACGAAGTTAAAGAATCTGACGACATTCTCGACGCATCCGCAATTCAAGAAGATGCCGCCCCCGACACAAGCCACCGGCGCAAGGAATCGTCGAGCAAGCAAACATCGGCCCACCTATGTCCGCAATGCGTGAACCGGGCGTTGGTCACGTCATCATTTCGATGGTACGAGTTTCCTTTGCTATTGTTGATGTCGCGACCCTATCGATGCCCAAGTTGCTATCACCGCTTTGTCCGTCGTATCTCTAAAGACAATGCTAAGGCTCAGCATAGCCGAAAGTAAAAACGGCGTACCGAGGAATTCTTAGGAAGCCTCCTCCGAAATTCCTTCCAGAACATTCGCCTCGTAAGATTTCCGGCCGATCCTACATCTTTCGGACAATCGTCGCTGACTTGAAGAATTGACGACTGGATGAATTACGTCCGACACGTCGCAATCCAAAAACAGGAAACGACCTGCAGGCTGGATGGACCACGCGACGTCTTACTCAATTCAAAACGATTTCAAGCTGCCCAAACAATGTTCAATGCGGTCAATCAGCATTGAACTGCGAAATGTGCACCTGGGCATGCTTCGCTTCCCTGACACTCTTGCGTGCCTGAAACAGTCCTGGTGCACCGCCGCTTGAGGGAACCCGAAATTCGGAATGACTTCCCACAGGAAGAGTGTACTCCTGAAATCGCGAGTCGAGACGTCGCCGAAATGACATCGCATACGGCACTTTAAACACATGCGACTCGCCCGGTTCGAGGGTGTACGGACCGCCCCAACGGCTATACGGCCCTTTCGTTTCGTAGACTAACGGCTCGTCGTGGCTGTTTGTCAACTTTATTGATGGCGACGCAAAATCAACATACAAATGTGGAGACGACCATCCCGCATCGTCGAGGCTCAGCCGTGCTTGCCCAAATTCTAAGTCTTCTACCGCAGTCTGCACTGCAGGATTGCCGATCGTCCAAGCCTCCCACCCTTTTTCGAAAAGGTTGTGTAATTGGTCGGTGTCGATCTCGCGGTTTTGTGGCACATATGTGCGATCAAAATTTGCGGAAGTCGAAATCGTTGGCTGACCAATCCATTGCAGTCGCAGGACATCGCGCCCTGCGGAATCTGTCATCACTTCTGCATGAGCCTGTTGCGCAATGGTGTATTCAATTTGCGCATAGGGTGTCCAGTCGTCATCTGACCCGTCTCGTGAATTTCGAATGGCCAATGCGATCAACACTTTCGGCAGTCTGAATTCAAATGTGTCAGGTGGTTCCGGTACCACGTTCTCCTGATCGCCTGCGTCTGTTGTTTCAGCATCGTCGTCGTTTTCTTCGGCCGCTTCCTCTTCCGCAGCCTGCGCAAACTCAAGACGGTCAATCGCATGCGAAGCGAGCATCAACTGGGCCGACTCGATTCTTGCTTGTTGCGGGCTCTCGATGGTCGATGGGGTTGCATCAGTGACTTCGAGTGGCTCGGCCAGGATGAGTTCCGACCAGATTTCCACATCGTCCCCGTAGCGCTCCAAATCGGGAATCGCTTTGGCAAGAAGCTCGCGGTCGGCAAATGCCGCGAATTCTTTTTCGGGAATGTCGAGAACGTGAATGCGCGCCACATCGGCGTCAATGAGCATTTGAGTCAGCGGTGTCAACATTGCCGGATTGACACCCACTCGCAATTGACGAACGGGGTCAACGGACTCCACGCGAGTCCGCATCTCTTCAATCCGCTGCGGGATTCGAGGAGCTTGGGACGGGTCTATTGCGGCGGCCGTCACTCCCAATCCGATCGACACGCCATTGGAATCGGTCGCCACGTCGACCGGCCAGATTTGCAGACGTGGCCGATAGACCGGCAATGGCCAGAACCCCTGGACCATTTCAGCGGCATCGGTCAGGCTCAATTGCTCTTCAATACTTGATACGATTGATGGAACGGCCGAACGAACTTCTCTCTCGATTCTTTGGCGGCTGCCATAGAGCCCCTGAACAAGCCCATCGGAAACCTTTTCGCGGGTCATGCCCCACCCCTTTGTCCGAACTCCGGCCGGGCGCGTCACATACCAGTTGTCATGCGGAATATCAAATCTCGACGAGATGACGCCGAGGCGAATGCGTCGCTCGTGGACATAAGGAACAACGTCAATGCTCAACCAGACCGGTCGTCGGTGTCCGATGACGATTTGTATTGGACCGGTCGACGCGGAGTGTTTTCTCCCAGACACCAGTGCGCCGCTAATTGTCAAAGCGACATTCCGAACTCCTAGTTGAATATTCAGCCGATCTTTCTGGTAGGCTTTCACGCGGGCGCGGACAAGAGACCCGTAGTAACCGATCCCGTAAAACCGAATTTGAAAATCGCGGCCTTGAACCGTTGTACTGTCGAAGATGTCTTGGATACGCCCTGATAGAACGTCTCGCGGTACCATTTCCTTTAAAGAATACGACAACGCTTCAAGCATTTCGTTCCCCAAACGAACATAGACGACTCCCGGAATTTCAACTGCGGGTCGAAATGGCAGGTCGCTGTCTTGCTGCGACTCCCGCGTCAAAGGACGGCGTCCCGGGTTGGCTCGAACAACGACATTTGACGACACAGAGGGATTGAGCATCCATTCATACAGCCCATCTTCCGCATAGACCGTCTTCCAAATGTCATGTTCACCACCCGCAATTTCGTCATAGCGAATCTGGCCGCCGGCTTCGCGTACGGCTTCGACCATTTCGCGAGACTCGCTGGCTTGAATCGCCAGATCGTTTTCTCCGTGGAATGCCCAGATGGGCACCTCTTTGATTTGTGTCGCCGAAGCCGGGTCACCGCCGCCGGCTAGGGGGACGACAGCCGACCAGCGCTCAGGCATCGCTGCGGCCAGGCTCCAGGCACCATATCCACCCATCGACCAGCCAGTAAGAATCGTTTGCTCGGTGTCGATCGAATAATCCTTCTCGACTTCTTCGAGGATTCGAATCGCCCGTTTGGCGTCGGCCGACTCGGCAGCCCACCCCGTCAAAAGCCGCCCTTCTGTGTCTTCCGCTTGAGGGAAGACAACAACAAACGGAAAACTGTTAACGCGGTCCCTCACTAGCGGTCCAAGTCCCACTTGCGTCTGGACGACACCGTCGGTTCCGCGTTCCCCGGCACCATGCAAAAACAAGATGACCGGCCACTCTTTTTGAGGTGAATAATTCCGCGGAACAAACACGACATATTTGTGTTCGCCCGCATCATCTTGAAAAGTACGGTTAACGAAACCGGTCGCAAGTTGATTGGCAAACAGGCTAGGAGACGCAAGAACAACTGCAATGCAGGCCCCGAGGACGACCTTGGAAATGTACGACATCGAGAATTGGGAATTCTTCATGTGTGGGTCAATCCTGTTGGTGTGTTTTCGAAACGTCTTCGGTTGACTCGCGTCGACATGTTCTCTTTTGTCAACAACGGAATCGATTCCGCGCGGACAACACTCGTTTGAGAAGCCACTTCAAATGACGCCGGCCAACCGGAATTTTACACTGCATCTCCAATCGGGAAACGTCTGCGGACACCGAATTTCCTCAATTCTCGATGAATGTGATTTGTGTTATTGCGAAAGGACGAGATTTTCGGCGTCGTTTTCGCTTTCGTCGATCGCACCGTTCAACCGGGTCAAATAGATTCCGACTCAATAGGCGGTGCAAACGTGTTCGTACGAGAGAAGTCGATTTGACGAAAATGCCACTTGCAGATACATTAACATCCGTTTATCTGTTCGTAATTGCAGTCCCCCCCCAAAGGCGTCGACCACCGTTGTGCGACTGCACAACTTTTCGTGATGTGAAAACCAGCAAGGGATTGGACATGAATACGAGAACAGCGAAACAACAGTTCTGCGACGGTGTTTCACGTCGAACAGCCATGCATGCCGGGCTGGGCGGTTTGCTTGGCGTGTCCCTGCCGACGCTGCTTCGCATGCAATCCGTGCAAGCAGGTCAGCAATCAGCTAGCAACGACACCGCGGTTATTTTTCTCGAACTCGCGGGAGGCCCGACACAGCACGAAACTTATGATCCAAAACCGGATGCTCCCAAAGAGTACCGGGGGCCGTTGCAAGCTGTGAGCACAAAGATTCCCGGCGTATTCTTCAGCGAAT
>JANQRQ010000047.1 GCA_028284485.1 Planctomycetaceae bacterium
ATCGAGCCGTTTCGCATTCACGATGGTGGCGGCCGACTATCGTTTGAAACGCATTGCACTCGGGCACGATCCTGCACCAAACAGGATGATCTCCAGCTACCTCGATTTGGCCGCTCAACGACTGCGATCCAATGCACCGCAACGACAGCATCAATGGTGGTTCATCTCAGAATTCGACTCCATTCGCAGCTCGCCGGATGCCTCCGTCTGGGAGTTCGACGGACAGGCCCTTAGAGTGATGACGGGCCCAAGTTCCAATCCCGAACAGAATAGCCCGCCTCACGCCACAAGTCCTTCAGCAACAAAATTTGCTAACGATTTCACCCGGCAATTACCGGCAATTGCCCGCAGAATTCCCGTGTTTGCCGATTTGCAAAACCTGGTATCGCTGTCGGTCGCTGCTGAGCTGATCGCCAGACGTGTCATGCCTCGTGAAGGGAGCCCGGCCCTATCGTCACAACCCGGTTCAGCCACCTCCGGGTCATGGCAACCAGACCACTTTCTTGATGAAGAGGACTGCAGCATTATTCAGTACCGAATCCCCCGGCAAGCCACGGCGATTAGCAATTATCGTTTCGTGCGGGGTCGATTCTGGTTGATTTCCGTCAGCGGTGGCGTCGAAATTCGCCCCACGCAGATGCTTGATGAGCAATTGCAGCGAGGCCAAACCGACGCCACTTTGGCAAATGTTGCGGACCGCAATGCACCACCCGATTCCGCATCGAATTGGTGGTGGGACTAAACCGGAATGCTTCATGATTCCCTGGCTACGAATCACGGTGTTCACAGCGAGAGATCGATACTCGGTCGTCGTGCCCGAAACGCCAATTTTGAATTCGCGCCATTGCAGTATTTTTGGATAATTGATTTGCGAACGAGTGCGAATTCTGAAATTACTTCCTGATTTCCAAACCGACCGGCTGATGGCACAACACATTTCGTAGCGGTGGCTTCCAGCCACCGGGAATCGTGAATTCAGATCGGCGGCTGGAAGCCGCCGCTACTGCAAAATGACGGCGTCTAGGTGTCACAGTTGAACAATCGTTGACCTGACTCCTTCCCCCGCTGACATGTGGGTGTACCTAATTCGAAAAGTCGCAACTACAAAAGAGCCAGCGAAGGAACAATCGGAGGAATCCTTCGCTGGCGCTTCAGGCTTGAAATCTCTGATCGGAACTGGACGATCCGCAACCGTTCACAGGAAGGACTCGCTCGAATTCGAGAGCATCAAAACAGTGGTTGATCCGAATGAACCGCGCCGCTTTCGGCCCGGTTCAGCAGATCCCGCCATTCGGTCGAACCATCGTCAGGAATGTGCACTAAATCGACGCCGCGCGGAAAGAACGGCAACCGTCCCACATGCCAATCGTCCCAATACTGCTGGCAATGTTGATAGTAAGTCGTCGAGCCCGCGGGCCAGCGAATGGCGATTAACAAATCGGGGTGTGGGTACGGCTTTGGTTTCGGTTCGCAGCGAAACATCTCGATCGCATCGGCATCAAGTTCGATCCCGAGTCCCGGACCATCCGGGACTTGGGCCAAACCGTTCGAAACCGGCAATTCCGACTGCACGCAATCGCGTTCAAACAACTGATGACAATTGACTGAAGGCCAGCGGGCGTTTTCGAGAACGGCCCCGTGATGTAAGGCGTACGCCGCCGCGATCTTTGATCCCACAATTTGTAGAAAGAACGACTTATTAAACGCCTGGCACGTATGTGCCTCGCGGTGCAGTTTGCCGGCACCGCCGGTAAGCACGAAGCCGTCGCACATTTCTTCTCGTACCGCCATTTCGAGTGACGCTTCGCCAAAATGAGAAGCGGTGTGCATCGAAATCGGCACGCTCGTTTGTTGCCGGAGAAACTTGTAGCCGGCCACGTCGTGATGCGGGATCGGGCTTTCGTACATGACCACGTTGGAAAACTGCTCCAATTCCTTCAGCAGCCTGGTGCAATGGGCCGTATCGATGCCAAACCCGTTGAAATCGAGGTCGACTTCAAAATAATCCGGCAGTGTCGCGCACAATTGGCGAGTCTGCTCGATCACATCCCACCAGGGACGTGCCTTCGTTTTGAAGCTCGTGTAACCATGGCGAATCGCCAGCTCGCATTCGCTAATCCAATCATCGGCCGGCAGATCGATGTCCCACCACGAGATGTGACACCGATCGCGAATTTGCTTCCCCAGGATTTGATGTAGCGGCACGTCGAGAACCTTGGCCGCCGCATCAAATAGCGCAATTTGCAGCCCGGCACCCAGCGAATCGTCCCACATATTCTCGGCGGGATGTTTGCCGACGACCTGGGCCTTGGCGGCGTCGGAAACGGTTTCCGGCCCCCAGGTGTAGTAAACCATCGTCTCGCCGAAACCGACGACGCCTGATTCGAGCGTCACCTGGCAGATTTCGAAGAGCGTCCAATGGGGAATCTCGCGGACCATATTTCTGGCCGGTACCGGCCGTAGCGGAAGATCCACCCAGAAGGTTTCGATCTGTTTGACATTGTGCGACATAGGGAACGTGAAACCGATGGTTTTGCAGCCAGCAGCGTCAATAACGGCGAAACGAATCAAGCAATCGAGGGCGACTTACTTACCATGTGCGTGCAAGATACTGCACCAACCAGATCAGCGCGGCGACACAAATCCACGAGATGACGAATCCGCCAAAACCGACCAGCGTTGGTTTGGAAATCTCAATGTCGTCGTAATTGAATAGCTTTTCGGCCTTGGGAAGCGGATCGTCGGGCAACGTGCAAGGCTGCTCAATATGCTCGTCCGGCTTCACCGGCGTGTGTAGCAGGTCATAAAAATGGTCGAGTTTCTCTTCCGGTGTGCGAGGGGTGAACAAACTGACGGCAAATCCCGACAAGATGCCAACCGACAAATAACTTAGCATCTGGAAGCCGTCCGACATCTTCTGCATTTCGCCTTCGGCATTGAACAGGAACAACGCGTCGGGCGCACCCACGCTGTAAACCAAGTCGGGACGGTTAGCGACCAACCACCAGGTAGCCGCCGCCACAATCGTCGATACCCAGACGGCAATCGGCGTCCAACCACGCCAAATAATTCCGACCCACAAACTAATCCCAATGGCTGCAGGCGTCTTAATAATTGTTTTCAACGCGTCGATCACACCGGTAAACGAACCCTGCAGCATGAGCGCCAGCGCCACGATGATCAGACCGGCGATTCGGCCGACCCAAAGGTAGTGTCGTTGAGACGCACTCTTCACAACGAATCGTTTGTAGATATTCTCCGTGAAGATGCCGCTGGAAATAATCATCTGTGCGTCGCTAGTACTCATGACGGCAGCGAGCAACGAAGCCAACAACAACCCGACCAGCCCGGGAGCAATCGTCGGCAAAATGTCGTAGGCCGCTTTGCCGAACAATCGGTCGGCGAATTCGACGTCGGTGCGGTCAATTTCTTCCCGTTCCTCTTCGGAAAGCTCCGCATAGTCGGTCGACACGCGGGTGACCAGAGATTGATACAGCGCTTGATCCTGCGGATCCTCGGAAGTTCTGAGCGGGCTTTCGGCACCCAGATACCAGACGATGCAAGCCAAACCGGTAAACGTCCAAGCGATCGTGCAAAGGCGTTTCATGAAATTGCCAAAGGTGAAACCAAATCGCCCCTCGTATTCGGTTTTGCCCGCTCCGCAAACTCCCATAATGTGCGGCTGCACCACAATTCCGGCCAGCGCAGTGACCGACAGCATGACGACATAGAACGGCGTAATCGGTTCGGCTCCTAACGTGCGAGCCACTTCGGGACTGGCGACAATATCGAGCATCCCTTGCTTCACATCGCCCTGCGAATGCAGGGCCCCGAATCCCCCGATTTTTCCGAAGACAAATGGCAGAAGTAAAAACGAAAACGTGACAGTCAAAATCCCCTGAATGAAATCCGTAATAATGGCGGCTCCCAGGCCGCCCGCCATTCCGTAAATTACGAACAACACGGTCATCGCCAGAATTGCGATTTCGTAACCTTCGAGTGGCCGCTCCCCGACCTCGTAGGACTTTGTTTCGGTGTTGAATCCGAACGTCGGGACATCGACATTCAACCTTTGGGCCATCTCATCGAGTTGGCCGCCGGTGAGCGCGTCGATCATTTTGCCGCTGCTGAAGAGTCCCCCAGCGATGAACACGATCGAAATGATGATTCCATATATCGAATACAGCGTCGCCGTGCTGGTGTCGTAGCGTGCTTCGAAAAAGTCGGCGGTCGTTAACGCTCGCATGCGACGCATCACAGGGGCGATCAACCAATAAAACGGCGTTGCCCACAACCACAAAAATTGCCACCAGATACCCGCCAATCCGGCCCGCCAACTCCCGGCGACTACGCTGATCGCCTGCTCGCTGCTGGTCCCCGAACCGAACGCAAAAAACATCATGAAGACTTTGCCGAACCGCCGACCTCCCATGAAGAAGTCGGACATGTCTTTGACCCGTTTGACCGACCACAACCCGATGATCAGAATCACGACGAAATAGAGTGCCAGCACGGTCCAATCCAACCAATGCAGCCCCAGCCAATCCGCAGCCAAAATCGTCATTCGCTGTTCCTCGAAAGTTGTTGGACTGCTGGATCGTGATTCGTCAGCAGTTGGAATCCAGACTACTGAGGGTTTCCGAGAGTTGCAAACTCTTCGATGGCGTAACTCGCCGGCGATAGCCGTTTGACCGCAGCGTTGGAAGGCATTTCCCGCGGTCGGCTCAAGTATAATTCACCGCTGTTTGTCGAAACCAAGTCAATCTGGTCTGTTCGGATGCATGCAGACATGTTATGCGCTGACAACGATTTTCGTTGACGAGACAACACGAAATACTCGGCGAAGCGGTACGACTTTTTCTCGAGACAACATTTCGCGGATCATGCAAGTACAGGCAGGTTTTGAAGGACAGCGTGTCCTAGTGATGGGGCTGGGCAGCTTCGGTGGAGGCGTCGGAGCGGTCCGCTTCTTGCTGCAGCAGGGTGCGCACGTTGTGGTCACCGACCTTCGATCGAAGACTGAATTGGCCAAAGCGATTTCACAATTAGAAGAATACTGTGACAATCCGAAATTGAGTTGGCGATTAGGCGAGCATAGCAAGGATGACTTTCGCGAAGCGGACCTGATTGTCGTCAACCCGGCGGTGCGACGAGATAACCCATACCTCGGCATTGCAGAAGATGCCGGCGTACCGCTGACGAGCGAAATGAATCTCTTTTGGCAGCACAACCGAGGGAAAGTGGTCGGCGTAACCGGCAGTAATGGAAAGTCTACGACTGCGGCGCTGATTCACTCAATTCTGCATGAGGCCGGCGAATCGAGTTGGCTGGGAGGTAACATTGGCAAAAGCCTGTTGCCGGAAGTCGACCAAATCGAAAGCCATGACTGGGTGGTCTTGGAACTGAGTAGTTTTCAGTTGGCTGATTTGAATCGCATCCAAGCCAGTCCCAATATTGCCGTCGTGACAAACTTCGCTCCCAATCATCTCGATTGGCATGACAGCATCGAAGCCTACGAATCCGCGAAACAGACAATCCTGCGTTGGCAAGGTAAGGACCATTTTGCAATTCTCAACGATGACGATCCGGTAGTTTCAAACTGGTCAACAAACTGTCAGCGACTTTCGTTCGGGACAACCGACGCGGGAAACGCCGGAGTCTTTCAATCCGGAGATCGGGCGCTGATTCGATTTGACGGGCGGACGGAACAAATACCGCTCGCAGAATCTCTAAAACTCCCCGGCCCGCATAACTTTTCTAACGCGTTAGCAGCGACATGCGCTGCACTGGCCGTCGGCATTCCTACGCGCAAGATCGGCCCCGGCATTAGCAAGATGTCGGGGCTTCCCCATCGGATGGAATGCGTCGGCGAATGGCAGGGCCGACATTTCTACAATGATTCGCTGGCGACAACGCCGGAGTCGGCCATTCAGGCATTGCAGTCATTCGATGAGCCGATTGTACTTATCGCCGGCGGCTACGATAAACAAGTTGACCTGGCTGAGTTTGGCCGAGCGATCGCTCAACGCACAAAGTCAGTCGCGCTGATTGGCCAAACGGCGGACACGCTGAGGGAGGTTGTTTCGAAACTGCAGCCTTCGGTCGAGATCGGCTCAGGGTTTCCAAATCTCGCTGGCGCATTAGAATGGGCCGTTGCCCAGACCGAACCGGGCGATGTCGTTCTGCTTTCGCCGGGATGTGCCAGTTATGGCTGGTTTCGCAACTTCGCGGAGCGAGGCGACGCATTTTCGGAACTGGTGCGCGAAAGACTCTCCTCGACCGCCTGAGCAGAATCGAATCTTCGGACTTGCCCATTACGGGGTGTGGTTCGCAGATCAAACGGCAAACAGCTCGTGATGACTTCAGCGACCGATTCTGTCGCATCGGCCTGGGCACATCTTCGCATGGACTGACTCATATTGTGCAATCGCGAGCCGTCAATAAAACATTCGCGAATATGCCGCGTGATGACGCTGGAATCCGCCGTCACGTCCTGCGATTCGCAGACAATCTGTGCGGCACCTGAACGTTCGAAATATCGAGCGTTTAGTAATTGATGGTCGCGTACGGATTTCGGATAAGGAATCAATATCGCCGGGATACCGGTGCAGGCCAGTTCCGCCAAGGTCGTAGCACCAGCGCGTGAAATGACAAACGTCGCACGAGAATACAGGCCTTCCATATCATCAAAAAATGGGCGAACTTCGTAGCGCACCGCCAGGCGTTCGTATTCACGTCGAACTTCATCGACGTCGCGATCGCCAGTTTGGTGCACGATGGTCCAGTCGGCTAACTCGCGGCGCAGATCTGAGACTGCACGAACAGTCCGCCGGTTGACTCCTTGTGCCCCCTGACTGCCTCCCAAGACGAGCAATGTCTTCGATGAATCGCTGCGGCATTGGCCGTGATGCTCTGCAATCTCCCGACGAACAGGATTGCCTGTGACGATTGCCCGTGTTCTGGGCGGCAGATTTCGCAACGTCTCAGGGAACGAACAACAAACAGTGTGGGCCGATCGGCATAACCAACGATTCGCTCGTCCGATGATTATGTTCTGCTCTAACAACACGACTGGTATGCCCAATCGAGAAGCCGCTAACACGACCGGCAGGCTGGCGACGCCCCCCAGACCGATGACCACATTTGGTGACTTTTCTCGAAGTAATCGCTGCGCTTGCTCCCAGGCACGGATGTTCCCACGGAGGAATTGCAGAGGATTGGTGCGGATTTTGATTATCGATTGAACGGGAACGGCAACCTGCTCGAAGCCGTGATTTTGCAGCACACGTTGCTCGATGACGCGTTCCGATCCAACGAATAAAACGCGACTTTCTGGAAACCTGCGTCGCAGTTCGTTTGCTGTCGCCACTCCCGGCAGCAAATGACCACCGGTCCCTCCCCCGGAAAACAAAAATGTCGGCTGATGCTTTAGTGTCATGCGTCCATGCCCAACGAATTGCGGGCGGAAAGTATCGCCGAAAACCGAAACTGTGCAAAGTGTGATTTCAACACGAGCACGAAGAAGCTCGCCAAATATGGCTTTGCGGCGAATCCCGAGGAGTCCGGGCAAATGAAACATTCAGCGTGCCGCGTTGGCGCGAAATTGCAACTGTTGTTCATTGGAGGTGGCATGCTGTTTCGTCAGGCTGACGACCAGCCCCAAAATCACTGTGCTGACCAGCAAACTGCTGCCGCCATAACTGACCAACGGATGTGGGATCCCCTTCGGCGGAACGATCGCAGTGACGACGGCAGAATTCAACGCCGCCTGCAGAACGAGCTGCGTCAATAATGTCAGACCGGCGGTGTACTCAAAGCTGACACGATTTAATGGCTTCAGCAATTGAAATCCGGCCCCAAAAAGCCCGCACCACAAACAGACCAATCCTAAGGTTCCAATCAAACCGAGTTCTTCGCCGACGACTGCGAATACGAAATCGGTGTTAGCCTCGGGCAGAAAGCTGAGTTTTTGCCAGCCTTTTCCCAAACCGACTCCCCAAACCCCGCCCGTTCCTAATGTCACCAAAGACTGTTTCAACTGGTACGGAGCCTGATTGAGATCGTGCCAAGCGGCAATAAACCCTGTAATTCGCTGCGCTTGATATGGCTTGAGGACAAGCAACGTCGTGCTCACTGGGATAACGAACAGGAGCACTCCCAGAAAATAACGGATGGGCCAACCACAAAGGAACAATGCAATGGCACCGATGACAACCAAATAAATCGACGTCCCCAAGTCGGGTTCGATCATCACCAAGGGCACGACGAACAGGAACGGCACGAAAACCGGCAACCGCTCGATCCAATCCCAATCTCTTTTCTGACGTCGACCGGCCAGAATTCGGCAAAGAAGCAAGGGCAATGCCAGCTTGGCCAATTCCGAAGGCTGAAAGGAAATGACACCAAATCGAAGCCAGCGTTGTGCCCCGTTGACCGCCGTTCCAACGCCGGGAATCAAAACGGCCACCAGTAACACCACACTGACCGCAAAGAGTAACGGCGCCGCGCGGAACCAAAACTGGGGTGGGCTGACGGCGCAGCAAGTACCAATCGCAATCGCGATGGCCAGGTACGTCACATGCTTGGTCAAATAGATCTGCTCGAACTCGGTCGGCCAAGATGTAATGCTGGCGCTATGTACCATGATCACGCCGCAGGCGATTAGTGCGGCAGCGAGGGAAAGGAAAAGGTTGCGCTGCTCAGTCATCGGCAGTTGACCGGGAGAAACCAATGGAACAAGCCGTAATCACCGGGATCCATGAATAGGCATCGTCCGCAGATCGAACATGGCTGCAATGAAACCGGGCATTCTGCATGCGGGATGGCAACTCGGCGTTTTGTTTCGAACTTTGACGGGTCGACGATCTTAACCGTCACAATCCGCATTATTCCGACAGGCAGTTGAAAGGCAGTGACGATTGATCGACCTCGGGATTGATGGGCCCCGAAAAGGGTAGAAGCCGGTCAGACTGACGAATCCTCCGAGACACTACGGTTTCGGAGAACCTCGCCAGCCCAACCGGCTTCTGTTTCCCTCTCTCCCTAACAACGCCTGCAATATGCTTTCGTCGATAGCGGGCTTATCCGTTTCCGACCGCAAGAGGGCATCGATCTCAACGGATTTTTAGGCTTGCAACGGCCATAAGCGCCAATAGCGCAGAGCCGATCCAGAACCGCACGACGATTTTGAACTCGTGTTCGCCTTTGAACAAATAGTGATTGTGCAACGGGCTACAGGCAATCAACCTGTTGCCTGTCATTCGATACCAAAACACCTGCAAAATGACGCTGACAGTTTCGACGACGAAAACACCGCCGACCAAAACCAACAGCAACTCCTGACGCGTGATCAGAGCCGCAAGTCCCAGCAGAGCGCCAATCGGCAACGAGCCGGTGTCCCCCATGAAGACCTGTGCGGGATGACAATTGAACCATAAAAACCCAAGCATCGCCCCAACCATGGCTCCCAGGACGATGGCAAACTCGCCGCTGCCGGCAATGAAGGGGATGCTCAAGTAACCCGCCAAAACGCTGTGTCCTGCCAGATAAGCGAGCGCTGTAAACGCAGAGCCGGCGAAAACCATGCAGCCGCTTGCCAGCCCATCCAATCCGTCGGTCAGATTGACGGCGTTGGAACTGCCCACAAGCACGAACATTCCCCAGAGCACGAACGCCGCCCCGAGATTCCAGGCATATCCCCCCAGCGGCCAGATCAAATCTAATCCGTGATCTGTTTGGCGATGTTCGAAATAGAGCATGACCGAAATCGCAGCGGCCAATACCAGTTGGGCAATCAGCTTTTCGCGAATTCGCAAGCCGTTCTTCCGAGTCCGTAGTTTGACCCAGTCGTCGACAGCCCCCAACAGCCCGAACCCCAAAACGGCAGCCATTCCCAAACGGATGTAAATGCTGTTCCAATCGCCCCACAGAATAACCGCGATCGAAATTGCCAGAATGATGAAGATTCCCCCCATCGTCGGGGTCGCCTGCTTTCCGGCTTGTATTTCGTTGAGCCGTTCCGAGGCACTGTCGATCCGCTCGCGAAACCGACTTTTCAGCCAACGAATCGCCATCGGACCGAAGATCATGGCGACGAGAAACGAAGTCACGCTGGCCAGCGCGATGCGAGCTGTCAGGAACACGCGCGAATCGCCCGCAGAGTGGCGTTCTGCCTGTTCCAGCAGCGGTGCAAATCGGTGAAGTAGCCAAACTAACATCCGTCTTTCGTCGTCAAAAAGTTGATTAGTTTGTTTCTCCGAGCGTCGGGGCAGGGGCCCCGACGCTCGGGATAACAGGCTCTGCTACTGAGTGGCAATTGGAGTGATCGACCCAATAATCACTGCATCCAAATGCTGAATCACTCCCGTTCAACCCAAATGAACAGTGCTTCGGATTCCCGCAAATCCTACGCATGTAGCAGAGCCGTCTGCTAGGCGCAGTTCCGCCACTCCTGGCGGAATGTATGCTCCTCATAACGTTCGATTGATGTGTTCTTTATCCATTCAATAACGCGTTCCATTTTCATTCCCCGCGATCCTTTGACTAAGATCACGTCGGAGTCTTCCAGCCAACAATCAAGTACTGCCGTCAACACCGGCAAGTCGCGACAACAACAAAGCCGGCTGGAAGGCATTCCCGCATCGCCTGCGCCCAATGCAACTTGTTCGGCGTAGTCGCCCATTGCCAGCAGGTAATCAAATTTCGCGGTCGCTGCTTGGAAACCAAGGTCGTAATGCTGCTTTTCGGCATCGGAACTCAGTTCCAACATGTCGCCCGTAACCAGAATTTTTTTCGCATTCGTCTGCCAATCAGCCAGCAACTGACAGGCGGCCTGCATCGATGCGGGGTTGGCGTTATACGTGTCGTCAATGACGGTCCAAGGACCGATTTCCAAGGGCTGACTCCGCCGATCAACAGGGCGGAAACTGCGAAGTCCCGTTTGAATATCCGCTGGGCCCATTCCGATTTCGCGTGCGATCGCAATCGCCGCCAGCGCCGCATTCAAGTGATGGCGACCAGATACCAACATTTCGTATCGAGTCTCGTCGACCCGGAAAGCGATGCGCCGATTCTCGAACACAACCTCTTCAGCGATGATGTCATTGCAGGAATCGCATCCGACCAAAATGGTTTGGCAAGCGGCCCTCTTTTGCATCTCTCGAACGTGTGAATTGTCGCCCGTCAGAACTGCGATGCCAGTTTGCGGCAGGGACTCGAGCAATTCCGATTTGGAATCGATAATCCCCCGCAATGTTCCAAAACCGGTCATGTGAGACAGACCGATCCCCGTAATGATTCCGATTTCCGGCGCGGCAATGCGGCACAACTGATGAATCTCGCCGCGTGCAGACGCACCAAGCTCGACGACACCAAATTCGTGATCGGTACCCAATTCGAGAATCGTCAAAGGAACACCGAAGTGGTTATTGAAGTTGCCTGAACTGCGAATTCCTTGGTGAGCTTCACGGAGAACAGAATAGACGACCTCACGAGTCGTGGTTTTTCCAAAACTACCTGTAATTCCGATGACGATCGCATCGAGATGACTGCGGTACCAGGCGGCGAAGTCCGCAAGCGCCGCAACTGTGTTGTCGACAACGACCGATTTCGTTGAATGCAACCCGCCAGGATTCTTGTCGACGACGCAGGCAAGGGCACCGTTCGCAACGGCCTGATCGACGAACGCATGGCCATCGTGGCGTTCCCCTTGAACCGCCCAAAACAGGTCGCCATTTTGCACGGCGCGCGAATCCAGCCGAACGCGGCAAAACGTACGACCCCTTAATGGCGAAGTGATCTCCTTCGCCGCAGTCGCCTGAACGAGTTGTTGAATGGAAATGGCGTCCATCGTTTCGTTGCGGCTTTCACCGGCTAGAAAGATAAGAACAAACGCTAGCAAACTCATTTTCATTTTCAGCCGATAAAGCAATTCGATAGCGAGTTGGAATTCGTGTCCTGTTAGAGTCCTGTGTTGCTTAAGAAATGCCCGTTCTGATCCGCATCGGTTGCCGGCGAACAGCATAATGGTCGAGGGCGTTTCGCACGACTTCTCGATCGTCGAAGGGAATCGCGCGATTTCCGATGATCTGCTCGGACTCGTGCCCTTTTCCGGCAATCAAAACTGTATCGCCCGGTTCCGCATGTCGAACGGCCCATTGAATCGCCGACTCGCGATCAGGATCGGTGTGAATTTCGCAGCGATCATTCGGCTGAAAACCAGAAACGATGTCTTGGATGATTTGCTGGGGGTCTTCAGATCGCGGGTTGTCGCTTGTGACCACCGCAATATGAGACTGCGATGCCGCGCGTGCCAGTAGCGACCGCTTCGATCGATCGCGATCGCCACCGGCACCAAACACACAGATGACCCGTCCATGGGTCAAATGCCGCAATTGCGACACGCACCGTCCTAGTGCATCATCTGTGTGGGCATAGTCAACAAATACGTGGTAAGGCTGCCGGCTGATGATCCGTTCCATTCGACCCGGAATTCCGCCAAGCGCGCCAATTCCGTCGGCAATTTGCTTGCTCGTGGCTCCGAGTTGATACGCGACTGAAGCAGCAGCAAGGCAGTTGGAAACGTTGTGCCGACCGACAAGAGGAGTCCAGACCGTTATGGAGTCATCGCCGTTGTGCAATACAAATCGCGTCCCTGCTAGCGATTCTTCCAAGATGGTCGCTTTGACGTCGGCATCGTGAACAAGACCATAAGTCGTCACTGCGATGTCGCGACCGTTGCGATTGAGAACCGACAGACTCCCCGGGTCGTCGGCGTTAACGATCAACGCGCCTCCACTACGGCAAGACTCGACAATCCGCGATTTGGCCGCAGAGTATGTCGCGTAATCATTGTGGTAGTCGAAATGATCCTGGGTAATGTTTGTGACAACCGCAGCTCGGAGCGACGTTCCAGCAGCGCGATCCTGCTGTAGCGCATGACTGGACATTTCGATCGCGGCCACAGAGGTTTTGACTCGGACCATCGCCGCCAGCCATTGGGACAGCATTTTTGAATCCGGCGTCGTCAGACCCGCGGAAACGGAGTTCTTGCCGTCGCTG
Source organism: Planctomycetaceae bacterium (assembly GCA_028284485.1). Classification (GTDB taxonomy): domain Bacteria; phylum Planctomycetota; class Planctomycetia; order Planctomycetales; family Planctomycetaceae; genus JANQRQ01. The sequence continues at coordinate 13,060 of JANQRQ010000047.1, forward strand.
TATTCAATCGTCCCCAGCAGTCCCACCGACTTTCCGACGGCAGATAGTATGGAGCGGATCAGCCAAGTGACTGTGGTCTTGCCATTGGTTCCCGTGACACCGACCACATCGAGACGCTCGGAGGGGTCGGCCACCAATCGAGAGCACAATTGCGCATACGACCTGCGCACATTCGGAACGATGCACTGCGGCACCGGCGCATTGGCCATTGGGCGCTCGGCCAGCAATCCCACCGCTCCCCGCTCAACTGCATCCGGAACGAATTCGGTACCGTCAAACTGTGTGCCGGGTAATGCTGCAAACAGTGTCTGAGGGCCGCATTCGTCACTCCGCTCTGTCGCGTCAGACGTCAGAATGTCTGCGCACCCGACAAAGCTGGCTGACGGAAACAACCGACGAAGACTGACCGTGATCGGTAGCTGCCCCATCCACGCCGACACGTATGCGGCCTCCGTGACTGGTCTTTCACACTCTGCCTAGCAGAACGCATATCCGTGAGATGCACCATCCCCAGGCCGGTTGGGTAACCGCTGGCTTATCGAAATGGCGACGATGGGTTTACGGCGAGGTGTGCGAGTGAAAGAATTGATGATGTGATTTGGTAGGGTCGTTTGAACGGACGGCATTCTCACCATTCTCGAAAAACGGTCAAGTGGACTTTGATGAAAATTCAATCCCGTTGCAAAGGTTACACGAACCAATAGAACGGGAAGGAGTTGATTAGTGTGGGATCGGTGTCTTAATGCCGACAATGACACTGACGAGTCTGCTGCCCTTGTAATACGACTCTCTCGCCGGACATTTTCCAAACGCCCCCGACCGTCTATAACCAGTTGTTCAGTGGGCGATCGCTTTACGAAAGTATCAGTCGATTCTTCAAGATGATGGTTTCGTGCAGCCAATCGCCAACAATTTCACAAACCCGAGTGCCCAAATTCGAGCGAATTGACAATGACATCCATTTCTCCCGGAGACAGCCATACGAAGCCGGCCGACTACGACGCGATTCTCATCGTCTCTTTCGGTGGACCGGAGAATACAGACGAAGTCATTCCGTTTTTAGAGAATGTGACCCGGGGACGCAGAATTCCACGTGAACGTCTGGAAGCCGTGGCCGAGCATTATTACCACTTCGGTGGCAAAAGTCCGCTGAACGATCAAGTGCGGCTGTTCATCACAGCGCTTCGAACCGAACTCGATCAGCACGGAACCTCGCTGCCCATCTATTGGGGCAACCGAAATTGGCATCCTTTCTTGGCTGATACGACCAGAGCGATGGCCGCCAGTGGCGTTCAGCGAGCACTTGCGTTTGTTTTGTCAGCATTCAGCTCGTACTCGAGCTGCCGACAATACCGCGAAAACATCGCCGCTGCCTGCAGTGAATCGCACTGCACGGACATGACGGTCGACAAAATCCGCGTCTTCTACAATCACCCCGGATTCATCAACGCTGCAGTGGACCGTGTGAAGGAGCAACTCGCACACATCCCGGCCGACCGCCGAGAATCGACGATGGTGGCCTACACGGCCCATAGCATCCCGATGTCGATGGCAGAAAACTGCGACTACGCCAAACAACTCAACGAGTCTTGCCGATTAGTGTCGGAGCAACTCGGGATTCCTGCCGAACGTTGGCACTTGACCTATCAAAGTCGCAGCGGACGCCCGAGCGATCCCTGGCTGGAACCGGATATCAACGACCATTTGCGAGAACTCAAAACGGCCGGGAAAACCGATGCGATTATCATGCCGATTGGCTTCTTGACTGATCATTTGGAGGTCCTGTACGACCTTGACGAAGAAGCCAGAGTGACTTGCGAGGAAATCGGACTGAACATGCTGCGAGCAGGAACAGTCGGAAACCACCCTTCGTTCATTGCCATGGCGCGGGAACTGATTCAGGAACGCCTGACATCAACCGAGAACCGGCTCGCCATCGGCCATTTCGAGGCCAGCCACGACGTCTGCCCTGAAGACTGTTGTTTGTACCCGGCTCTCGCTCATCGCCCCGGTCGTGATGACGAGTGACTTTGATGTTACTTACCCAAGTCGCACGTCTTTGAAGCTACGCGGCAGCGCGGTAGCGATCCAAACGAGGAAGCGGCACGGTCGCCCTTTGACGATACGATTTCGGACCATTGTTCGCCGATTTCCAGAGCAGACAATGTCAATGGCAATCCGAGACCGCGACGCAACTTTTGCAGCTATTCCAGAAAAGCCAACGGAGTAATCTCCCAATTCTGATTTGTGTTGTTATACTCAATGGCCATAGATGGAGTTTGACCACGCGTCGATAGAATGTGGCATAAGGAGAAACCACATGAGCGACCAGCTTGACATGGAAGATTGCCATCCAGTGTTCATCGAAGACACTGCTGTTCAAGAGCCGAATCGGTGGCATGGCGGCTCCCATCAGGTGGAACAGGCTGTGCAACGGGTCCTTTTAAGTGATCCGAACTTGAATTTCTCTTCGCTTGTGGTTCATCGCATTTCAGATGGAGTTTGCCTCGAAGGCGTACTCGAGGTGCAGGACACAAGCCCAAACATCGATAGCCTGGTTCGGCAAATCTCGGGCATCGACACGGTCCTGAATCACCTCGTTGTCCGACGCGAGTCGAAACCGGCCGCAAAAGGTTGAGGTTGCCACGATAGGAGATCGACAAACGCGTGTGCTGGGCATTGACGCCCTTTCACGAACGCGAGGATGCCAAGATCTCGCCTGATTCTGAATTGGGCGAACTTTTGGCGAGCTGACAATCTTCGCCTGCGAACCAGAATTCTACCACCGCCCAACTGCAACATTCAGCTCAAACAATTCGCCGGCAAACCGTGAAGTATTCACTGATTTCCGGCCCCAAAAGGGTTAAAAAATCGTTTTAGAATTCGGCTGTACTTAACAAATTTAATTTGATATTCTCCCGCGTTATCGCGAGTCGAGTTGCAAACCAGCATGACTGCAGGGTTTGCTGCGAACATTTCCAAAACAGTTCTTTGTGGCATTGGATTCTTCCAACAAATACGCAAAGAGATGAATATGGCCAATCGGCCAACTAACGATTAACTCTTCGATCCGGCAAGGAGGCCGTCGTGAGTTTAGGACGCGCACACCAGCAAGACGTCAAATTGCAAATCCGCTGGTTAATCCGGCGGGATATGGCGGAAGTTCTCGAAATCGAACGCCAGAGCTTCGAATTCGCCTGGACGGAAGAGGACTTTTTGTGCTGCCTCCGACAACGGAACTGCATTGGCATGGTTGCAGAATGTGATCAGCAGATCGTGGGATTCATGATTTATGAATTGCACAAATCAAAACTGCACATCTTGAATTTCGCAGTGGCCTCGTCGATGCGCCGAAGTGGAATCGGCTCAAAGATGGTCATGAAGCTTATCGACAAGCTTTCACAGCAGCGCCGGCAGGAGATTGTGCTCGAGGTTCGCGAAACCAATCTGTCTGCACAATTGTTCTTTAAAGACCAAGGATTTCGTGCGTATCGCGTATTGCGAGGGCACTACGACGACACGTCGGAAGACGCCTATCTCATGCGGTACAAACTGGTCGATTCCGAAGAACACATTCTGCCTTTGCTTCCCGAGAATCGAATCTCTCGGTACGACGCGGCCTAATCGCGGGACATCGCAATTTCTCTGCGTGTCACGTATGCTATCGACTGTGAGGCAGTAAATCAGGTTCGCTGACAGGGTATCGTTGCGCTCGACGGCGAACCAGACACTGCCATTTTCATCATCGCCAAGCAGCCACGGTCGATTGCACGTGCGGGAGATCCACCTTGAGGGCGTACGCGTCCACAACCTGAAATCGATCGACCTCGCGGTGCCATTGCAGCAGTGGGTCACGATTACCGGTGTGAGCGGCTCAGGAAAGAGTAGCCTGGCCTTCGATACCATCTACGTCGAAGGCCGCCGCCGATATTTCGACACGCTTTCTCCCAAAGCTCGACGGTTTCTCGACCAACTTCCGCCTCCGGATGCCGACCGAATCGAGCCCATTCCACCGACAATTGCCATACGCCAACGCCGGGCGGTCTCATCACCAAAGGGCCTTGTGGCAACCGCCACTGATATTCACTATGGGCTTCGGGTTCTGTTTTCCCGCATCGGACAGTTGATTTGCCCAACTTGCCAGATCGCTGTCCGCTCCGATTCGCCCGAAGACTCAATCGCATTGCTCCAGGAAATCCCCAACGGATCGCGATACCAAATCACGTTCCCCGCCGTTCTTCGGACAGACTCCCAAACACAGAATTTCGCCGAAGAGTTGTCTCGACAGGGATTCACGCGCACCATCGTAAACGGTCGCACTCGTCGGCTTGGCGATTCGCAGGAGACGATCGGCTCTGATCGTGACCAGACGATTTGGGTTGTCGTTGATCGGCTTGTCGCAGGTCGGGACGACGACTCCCGTATCCGAGAAAGTCTCGAAACAGCCGCGCTGCACGGACAGGGTCGCTGGCAACTGCTGATTGAAGCGGACGGTTCGTCCAACGAGGTCGCTCAATCCACAACTTCCTCAACAATCGATGAACGAGAGTTCTTTGTTGCCGAGTTTAGTAACCGACTCGAATGCCGCAAATGCAGCCGAATCTTTGCAGAGCCCCAACCCCGGTCTTTTCACCTGAATGTTCCTTCTTCGGTCTGTGACACGTGCCAAGGACAGGGGACTCTCGCGACATTCGAACTCGATCGGGTCATCGAGAATCCCACGAAGTCACTACGCGAGGGTGCGATCGGTCCTTGGAACGATCCCCGGTATCAATCCGAGTTCGACCAGTTTATCGAAGTCGCCGAACTGCAGAACATACCCGTCGACATTCCCTTTGAAAAACTGGACGATTCGCACCATCGACTCATTCAATCCGGCGCACCGGGGGAAGAATTCGGCGGGCTCGACGGTTTCTTTGATTCTCTCCAATCGCAAAACAAACGCCCTGCAGTTCGAACATTCCTCAACAAATGGCAGTCGGAAATTCCCTGTCCAACCTGTCGGGGAAATCGTCTTCGCGGCGATGCACTCGCGGTGAGAATACTGGACAAGAACATATCCGAAGTCCTCAGAATGTCGGTTGCCGAGGCGCTGACTTTCTTCAAACGACTCACAAAGGAATTGGAGGAAAACACAAGGCAAGCAGCTCAAGCACTAATTCCCGAGATTCATGCGCAGTTGCAGTTTCTTCGGGACGCCGGTCTCGACTATTTGTCGTTGGACCGCACGATTGGCAGTTTGTCGGGTGGTGAATGTCAGCGTGTTGCGTTAACAAACGCCCTCAGTTCGAAACTTGTCAACACGTTGTACGTGCTCGACGAACCTTCAGCGGGTTTACACGCTGCGGATAATGCGCGTCTCATTAAGGTCCTTCATCAACTTCGAAGTTCCGGCAATTCGCTGTTGATTGTGGAACATGACGAGGCTTTCATTTGCGAATCCGATCACGTGATTGATGTCGGTCCCGGAGCGGGAAAACACGGTGGACAAATCGTGTTTGAAGGCCCGCCCGCAACGCTGCCGCAATGCATCGAATCGTTGACCGGCCGATTTCTGGCGCAAAATCAAACTGCAAACGTCGAGCGAGCGACTTCAGGCGAAATCGCAGGAGCTCTGCTGCAGCTGTCTGGAGCCCGCCAGAACAACCTAAAGAATCTGACCGTCGAATTCCCGCTCAATGCGCTATGCGTCGTCGCTGGAGTCAGCGGCAGTGGAAAAAGTACGCTATTGGAAGATTGCCTGTTTCCCGCCGCATGTCGCTCGCTTGAACTCGAATGTGATCGCTTTCTGCCTCCAGACTGCAAGATCGACGTTGGCAGCGATCAAATCGATGACGTGATTCTCGTTGACCACAACGTTGGAGGACGATCGTCTCGCAGCAACGCAGCGACCTACTTGAATATCTATTCGGACATTCGAAAATCATTTGCGACGACGTCCGAGGCCAAACGTCGCGGATTTACCGCCCGAGATTTTAGCTTTAATTCTTCTGGTCGCGGACAGTGTCCCAAATGTCGAGGGACCGGGACCATCGATATCGACATGCAATTTCTCGCGGATCTTTCGGTAACATGCCCGGAATGTCACGGGTCGCGCTTTCAGCGACAAGTCTTGAATGTCAAATACCGTGGCTTATCAATTGCTGAAGTCCTCGAACTGACAGTCGAGGACGCATTCGCATTCTTTCGCAATCAATCGATCATTCAAAAACGGCTTAATGCTTTAAAACAGGTCGGGCTCGATTACCTTCCCTTGGGGCAACCGACAACAACACTTTCAGGTGGCGAATCCCAGAGATTAAGGCTCGCGTCTTTTCTGGCATCGGGCACACGCGCACGTACGCTATTTTTGATTGACGAACCGACAACCGGATTACACCCTGCCGATGTCAATCGCCTCATCCAGTGTTTCGACAGCCTGCTTTCAGCCGGGCATTCCCTTGTCGTTGTGGAGCACAACCTGGACATCATTCGCAACGCGGACTACATCGTGGAACTCGGTCCGGGCGCCGGGGATTCCGGTGGCAAGATTATTGCGACCGGTCGCCCCGAAGAGATCGCAATGGACCCAGGTTCGGTGACCGGGCCCTACCTACAGATTGGTATCGACCGAAACAAAACGGGCAAAATGTAGATTCGGCACTGTTGCTCGAATGCGTCCGAGAATTCGCTTGCCGAAGATTTCAGAACCGTAGCCGCCGTGGTAGAATCTGAGTATGACAATCGATTCATCGACTCGCCCATGACGATTTAGCCGTAGTTTCGGCTGAATCGCCAGCTTTGATCGTTGTGCATTGCAACCGTGGGCCAAAAGCTTCGATCGTCGGAACGACTTCCCATTGAGACTGCAACATTTGACGGACCGCATCAAAGAGCTAAGGACCAGCCATGTCTGAAACAGCACCTTTTGTCCACCTCCACTGTCATACCAACTACAGCATGCTGGACGGGGCCACCCGTCTGCCGGACTTGGTCCAAAAGACCAAGTCCGCCGGCATGAATGCCGCTGCGATTACCGATCATGGCAATCTGTATGGTGCGTTGGAATTCTACAATGCCTGCAAAGCCGAGGATATCAACCCGGTTATCGGTTACGAGGCGTACATCGCGCCGGGTCGCCGAACAGACCGTACCGCCAGCCGCATGAAAGAAGCCAGCTACCACCTCACATTGCTGGCAATGAATCGAGTCGGTTATTCCAACCTGATCAAACTCTCCTCGAAGGCCTATCTGGAAGGGTTCTACTACCGGCCCCGCATCGACAAAGAATTGTTGGAAGAATTTAACGAAGGGCTCATCTGCCTTTCAGGATGCGCAGCCAGTGAGCTTTCGCAGTTGATTTTGGCGGAGAAAATGGCCGAAGCCGAAAAACTCGCTCATTGGTATCAGAAGGTTTTCGGCGATCGATTTTACTTTGAAATTCAGAACTGTGGGCTGGAGATTCAACGTCTCTGCCAAGAGGGCACGGTCGAACTCGCTCAAAATATGGGCATTCCTCTTGTGGCGACCAACGACGCGCATTACCTCGACAAGGACGACGCACCAGCACACGACGTTCTTCTGTGTGTCAGTACTCGGGCGATGCGCAGCGACGAAAAGCGCATGCGCATGGAAACCGACGAGTTCTTTGTGCGCACTCCCGAAGAAATGTACGCCGCCTTTCCCGATCATGCCGACGCCGTACGCTGCAGCCAGGAAATCGCCGACCGGGTTGATATCGACCTCGATTTGACCACACGACACTACCCGGTTTTCCGTCCGCCGGGAGAAATGACCGACAGCCAGTATCTGCGCCAGCTATGGGAAACGCGATTGGTCGAACGATACGGCGATGAAGTCACCAGCGCGCATCGGGAACGGCTCGATTCGGAATTGTCCGTCATCGATCGCATGGGATATGCCAGCTACTTTTTGATCGTGTGGGACTTCGTGCGTTTTGCCGAAGAAAACAATATCCCATGCCAGGCACGCGGATCGGCATGCGGTGCCATCGTGGCGTATTTGTTGGGGCTAAGTAACGTTTGCCCGTTGAAATACGATTTGCTGTTCGAACGGTTCCTCGATCCGTCGCGTGCCGAGCCGCCGGATATCGACATCGACTTTTGCCGCGACCGTCGGCAACTCGTCATCGACTACACGAAGCAAAAATACGGCGAGCAAAACGTCGCCCAAATCGGAACGTTCGGAACACTGAAAGCGAAAGCTGCCATTCGCGATGTCGGCCGCGCATTAGGTGTTCCGCTGCCGCGCGTCGACGAAATCTGCAAGATGGTCCCCGAAACACTGGGAATCAAACTGAAAGATGCCATTCGTGAAAGTGCCGACCTCCAAGAGGCCTACGATCACGACCCCCAAATCAAGGAGATGCTCGACATCGCCATGCGGCTGGAGGGACTCTGCCGCAGTGCCGGCACTCACGCGGCCGGCGTTGTTGTTGCCGACGCTCCGCTCGACGAATACCTGCCATTGCAAACAATCACCGGCAAGACCGACATCATTACACAATGGGACGGGCCTCATGTCGAAATGGCCGGCCTGTTGAAGATGGATTTTCTGGGTCTCAGGAACCTTACCATTCTCGACAAGGCGGTCAGCAATGTGAAACAACACCGCGGACTCGACATCGATCCGGTCGCGATTCCCCTCGATGACGAGCAAACCTATGCCTTGTTGCAGCGTGGCGAGACCAAGGGCATTTTCCAATTGGAAAGTGGCGGTATGCGCGACCTGCTTACGAAAATGAAGCCGGATAATTTTCACGACATTATCGCGACGTCCGCTTTGTATCGACCCGGTCCGCTCGAGGGCGGAATGGTCATGACGTACGTTGAGTGTAAGCATGGCCGACAGCCCGTGCGCAAAGTTCATCCGCTCGTCGACGAGGTTCTTGTCGAAACGTATGGCGTGATGGTCTACCAGGAACAGGTCATGCGGATCCTCAACCGGGCCGGCGGCATCGACCTTTCCAGTGCGTATCGGTGCATTAAGGCGATTAGCAAAAAGAAACTAACGATCATTGCGAAGTTTCGCGAGGAGTTTGTCAGCGGTGCGTCGGAGCGCGGCATCGCCGAAAGCACTTCAATCGAGTTATTTGAGTTGATCGAGAAGTTTGCAGGGTACGGTTTCAACAAATCGCATTCCACCGCGTATGGTGCCGTCACCTACCAGACGGCGTACTTCAAAGCCCACTATCCGCAGGAATTTATGGCGGCACTGCTGTCTTGCGGCATGGAAAGCTCGGACCGAATCTCCGAACATGTCGACGATGCACGCCGAATGAATATCGACGTCATTCCGCCCGATGTGAACAAGTCGGACGTCGAGTTTAGTGTCGATGGCGAACAAGTGATATTTGGCTTGGGGGCAATCAAAGGCGTCGGAGAGCAGGCCATGCGTGCACTCGTCGAAGAACGGGCCGCAAATGGTCCCTACCGAAGCATTTTCGATTTGGCGGAGCGGGTTGACCCCCGACAATTGACCAAGGGCGTTCTGGAAACGCTGGTGAAAGCCGGCGCCCTCGACAATCTCGGACCAAATCGCGCTCAGCACATGCTGGCCGTC
>JANQRQ010000057.1 GCA_028284485.1 Planctomycetaceae bacterium
GGGCGGCCCGGGTGAAGGAACGACGACGCTGAACCATGGTGATTTGACTGATCTGGGTGGCGGGAACTGGGGCTTCAGCACCACGCATCAATACCTGGATGACAACCCGACCGGTGATTCGGGGAACATCTACACGATCAATGCCCTGGTCACCGATGACGACACCGACAGCGACAATGGAGATGTTGATACGTTGGTGAAAAACGTGGCCCCCGAGATTCTCTCCACTGAAGTCAGCGCAACTTTCGAAAACAAGGCCGAAGTCGGCGATCCTGTAACGCTATCCGGAACATTTACCGACATTGGTACGCTAGACACCCATATGGTGGAGGTCGATTGGGATGATGGAAGTCCGGTGGAGTTGATTTCTGTAGATCAGTTGAACGACACGTTCTTGGGAAGTCACGTTTACAGCACGGGTGGGGTCTTCACGATCACGGTTACGCTGATCGACGACGATACCGACATCCACACGATTACGGAAACGGCGGTTGTGACCGGCGTCCGACTAACGGATGACGGTGAATTGCAAATCGTCGGAAGTGCAGGCAAGGATGACATTAATGTCAAGCTGAAGAAGGTGCACGGCGGTTCCGATGGCGGTTCTGACGGCGGTAGCGACGGCGGCTCGGATGGCGGGAGCGATGGTGGTTCGGACGGTGGCAGTGATGGCGGCTCGGATGGCGGTCAAGATGTGCATGTCATCGAAGTCACTGCTAAGTTCAACATCCCGACCAAAGGCGGCAGTGACGGCGGCTCGGATGGGGGAAGTGATGGCGGCTCCGATGGTGGCAGTGACGGTGGCTCGGACGGCGGCAGCGATGGTGGTTCCGATGGCGGCGTCGACGTCTTGAAATGGCAATTTGATCCGGCCGATGTCACCAGCATTGTGATGCATCTATGTGATGGGGACGACAAAGCCGATGTTGATAAGAAGATTGAGGTTGATGCGGAAATCCACGCCGGCGGCGGCAAGGACAACATCAAAGGTGGTGGCGGCAACGATTTGATCTTCGGCGATGAAGGTGATGATCACCTCGATGGCCGGGGCGGCAATGACATCATCCTCGGTGCCGGAGGTCGCGACAAGATTTACGGCGGCAGCGGCAATGACATCCTCCTAGGCGGCGATGGCAATGACGATCTTAAAGGGGGTAGCGGCAACGATGTGCTGTCTGGAAACGCCGGAAAGGACAAATTGTACGGCGACGCGGGCGGTGGTTCTGATGGTGGTAGCGACGGAGGTTCTGATGGTGGCAGCGACGGCGGCTCCGATGGCGGCAGCGACGGAGGAAGTGACAGCTTTATCGACATCTTGATCGGTGGAGACGGCAGGGACACCCTGAAAGGTGGAAAAGATGGAGACCTGCTGGTCGCGGGGATTGCCGCTAACGAAAGTGATCTACTGCTGTTAGATGCAGCCATGTCTGACTGGATCGACGGTGATTTAGCGTCGGCGTTGGACAACATCGGTACGATTACCGACGATGGCGACAAGGATACTCTCAAAGGCGAGCAGGGCAACGACAAGTTATTTGGTGGCGTAAAGGATAAGCTGAAGAAGTAAGCCGGATCCAGCCTTAGGCTGTCACCGATTGCGTTCGGCCGAGTGATTGGCCCAAGGGCCTTTCACGACGGCTCGTGCAGTACGGGCCTGGAACCGTCGGGTAAGATTGTTTGCCGGTCGAACGGTGTTATCGGACCGAAGCTTGTTCGTTGAAAATGCTCTGCGTCGCGCGATAGGCTGTTTGATTGTTTGTATTTCTCAACTGTCATGAGTCGCGCTTTTTTCAAGCAGAGTCGAAATTCCGAGTTTCTGCGGATCAGCGCGGCAGCCTTGCTTCAACCAGCCGGCATACGCGATGTCTGAAAAACGGTGTTATCTTATGCGTGGCTTGCCGGGTTGCGGCAAGAGTCACACAGCGAAGAAGCTGGCAGGTGATTACGGCGTTGTCTTCGAGACGGACGAATACTTCTACACACAGGTCGGCGACGATAGGGCTCATTACGATTACAGCAGCGAGTTACTGTCCGAGGCGCGGCAATGGAACTTTGCCAGATTCGCCAGCGCCGTCGATGCCGGTTTCTCGCCGATCGTCGTCGACCGCGGAAACGGTCGAAATGCCGAAACGCAGGAGTATGCCAAGTACGCCGTCGATCACGGATACCAAGTGGAACTCAAGGAGCCGGAATCCGAGTGGTGGCAGGAGATTCGTGTGCTACTGAAGTACAAATCCGTGACCCGCGACATCCTTTATCAATGGGCCGATGAACTGGCGGCACGATCGCGTTCGACGCATCGTGTTCCCGCCTCGACAATTCGCCGATGGATGGATGCCTGGAAACACGACCTCACCGTCGAAGAAATCCTCGACTGTTAGCGAATTCCTGCCAAAACTCTTGTTGCAAGATGATCTCGCGCTGTTCGACGTCGGTTAGTGCCATCAAGACGCTGAAGCATCCAATGCACTGTTGAGCCCGGGAACTTGATCGGCACCTTCCGGGACGGCGATTGTTGAATCCTCGAAGTCATCGCCGACCGGTTCGAAGCGGCCGCCAAGGTGCTCGGCCAGGAATGCCTCGGTCACCGCGTAGAACGAGAGGCGGTTTTCGGGCCGCGCGAATCCGTGCCCTTCGTCGGAGTACAGCACATACGTCACGGGAATGTTCTTTTCCTTCATGGCGTTCACGATTTGATCTGATTCCACTTGGTTGACGCGAGGATCATTGGCTCCCTGTCCGATCAGCAACGGTCGCTGAATTTTCTCGACCAGGCTCAGTGGGGATTTGGACATGAGGTCGCGTCGGCCTTCTTCGGTCGTCCAATCGCCGACACGGTCCTTCATCATCGGCAGAATCGGTACCCAATAGGGAGGCACGTTATTTAATAGTGTGACCAAATTGCTCGGGCCGACGATGTCGACACCGCACGTAAAGACCTCGGGAGTAAACGTCAGGCCGACCAGCGTGGCGTATCCGCCGTAACTTCCCCCCATGATGGCAATTTGATCGCGTGGTGCAATCTTTTCGGCGACCAGCCATTCAACGGCATCAATCAGGTCGTTGTGCATCTTTAAGGACCATTCGCCGTTCCCGGCGTTGGTAAAGTCCTTGCCAAATCCGACCGAGCCGCGGTAATTGACGCTGAGCACCGCGTATCCCCGGTTGGCGAGCCACTGATGCAGCGGGTGAAACCCCCATTGATCGCGAGCCCAGGGTCCCCCATGAACCAGCAGTACTGTCGGAACGGGTTGGTCGGGTCGAGCGTTGCCATCGCCATCACTGCCGGGAGGGAGCGACAAGTAGCTGACCAAATCGAGCCCGTCGCGAGATTTGATAATGACCGGAGTCATTGGGGAGAGCGTGTAATCGTCCAAGTCGGTTCGGTTGCTGAAAAGGTAGTCTGCCGTTCGCGCATCGCGATCGAACAGGTAGTACTTGACCGGACCATTATCCGGTGCGAATGCGACGGTCCACAGCCGGTCATCCAGCGTGCGGCTGGTGATGTTCAAATCTCCGGACTCGACCGATTTCAAATAGTCGAAGTCGGGCTGCAAATCGGCATCGAGGATTTTCCAGTCGGTACGCGTGTGATTGAACGAGACCGCTTGAACGTGTTTCTCGGTCGGATGAGTGATGATTCCCGCGACGTCGGCCTTTGAATCTTCTGCGAGTAGCTTGGTTGCGCCGGTTTCCAAATCGAGTGAAAACAACGCCGACGTGTTGCGTTCGCGACTATCGATGAGGTAAGCGTGAGCATTGGCCTTATCGAATCCTGAGAGTCTAGTGGAGAGCGCGTCCGTATTGGGGATTTCCAGATAGGGCTTCCATTCACCTGCTTGATCGCGACTCAGGAGAATCTGTCCGCCGGTCGGCGAGAACGTCAGTGCGAATCGGGCCTTATTGTCATGATCAATCAAGTATGCGGCGAATCCAGGATTTTGCTCGACGAGGGTTCGTTCACCTGTTTGTAGGTCGATGTGGTAGACGTCGTGGAGTTGTGGCACGCGGTCGTTCAATCCGACCAGTAGTTCGTTGGGAGTCCTTTCGTTAAGTGAATAGATCATTGCGCGAATTTTATCACCCGGTGTCAGGTCGGTTGTTTCGCCGGTGATAACATCCGTTCGATAGATGTGATAATTCTCGTCGCCGTTTTGATCCTGTGCGTAAAGTAGGTGCTTTCCGTCGTATGCCCAGAAGTAAATGCGGATTCCTCGCACCGTGTCATTCGTAATCGGTTTAGCGTTACCAGGGTCGTCGACCGGTGCGACCCAGACGTTCATCACACCATCGCGCGGCGCCAAGAAGGCGAGGTACTTTCCATCGGGGCTTAGTTCCGGTGCTTGCCGTTCGGGATTTCCGAACAACACACTTCGAGGAATCAAATTGGTCGATTGGAACAGTTCTGCTCGGTCGGCGCTGTCGACGCCACCCAGTTGCGAGACAAGAATCGCTACACAGATGGTGAGGGACCGTCTGACGTAAGTGATGGCATTGGACATGAATAGCACTCCACAGGTCACATTGGCTGGCTGTTTGCTTAAAGAACGATGATGGCTGATCGTAGTTCATCAAACGTCGAACTGGCAACGACGGCAATGGGGTCTCGTTGACGTCGTTCATTTCGATGCCGCAGATTCACTGGGTTTGCATCATCGCGGGCAGTCACTTCGACATGTGTCGGAGTCCTATCCGCGGCGATCGACACACGACTTACGAAATCGATAGCGGAAATGTTTGGCGAGTCATGTTAAATTGTTGCACGATAGTGTGTGAGTTTTGTGAACACTTACAGCGTATCACGCTGACTTGTGGCCGCGAAACTCGCGTTTTGTTCTATGTTGGCTGGCTCCCACGAGCCAGAATCTCCCACGCGAAAAAGTAAATCACTCTAGTGTGAGCCGATCTATGAATCTACTAATGAGGTCGCACGGTCAAGAAGCGAAACGGTCTGTCAATGCATTCAAATCTCCATTCCGTCGGGCGTTTACTTTAGCCGTTGTCATTGCCACGCTATGGGGTGGCCCTCAAGCCACGATCTTAGCTGACGAGGGGAATCGTCCTAACGTATTGTTCATCATCGCCGATGATCTTTCGGCCGAGGCGTTGGCTTGCTACGGAAATGCACAATGCCAAACACCGCATATTGATGACCTGGCAGCAAGTGGTATGCGGTTCACGCGCGCCTACTGCCAGTTTCCGGTCTGTGGGCCGTCGCGGGCGGCTTTGATGTCGGGGATGTACGCGCAAGCCGTTGGAGTGACCGGAAATGGCGGATCGGAACAATTCACCAAGATCTTAGGCGACCGGCCGTCAATGGCTGAGCTATTCAAGGACAACGGCTATTACTCGGCCCGCGTAAGCAAGATTTACCACATGCGTGTTCCGGGAGATATTACCGCGGGAGTCGACGGGCCCGATCACGCCGCATCGTGGACAGAACGTTTCAATTGCCAAGCTCCGGAATGGATGACCGACGGCGAGAATCGAATGCTTACCAGCGAGAAATTGAAATGGGCACCGGACGAGCATTATTCGCTCGGATTCGGGACGGCGTTTTATGTCGTTCGGGGTAGCAGCGATGGGGCCGAGCAGGCGGACATCAAAGCCGCCGATAAGGCGATTGAATTGCTGGAATCACATGGTGACGAGCCGTTCTTTTTGGCAGTAGGTTTAGTGCGCCCCCATGTGCCGCTGGTCGCACCGGCAGGCTACTTCGATCCCTACAACGTGAACGAAATGCTGTTGCCACATCGCATCGAAGGTGACTGGGACGACATCCCCAAGAGCGGCATTTCGGCCAATAGCCGATCATTCGGCTTGGCCGGCAAGCTGGGAAATCAGCGAGCAGTTTTGGAGGCATACTACGCCTGCGTCTCGTTTATGGATGCGCAGGTAGGGCGCATCGTCGGAGCATTGGAACGGCTCGGGCTGCGCGACAACACGATCGTCGTCTTTACGAGCGATCATGGCTACCACTTGGGGGAGCATGACTTTTGGCAGAAAATGAGTTTGCACGAGGAGTCGGCCCGCATCCCGCTGATATTTTCCGTGCCGGATAAATCGGCAGGGGAAAGCAGCAGCCTGGCGCAGCAGATTGACATCTTCCCGACGTTGGCAGAGCTTGGCGGTTTGCCGATTCCAGATCATTGTCAGGGGAAAAGCCTGGCTCGTGCGATCGATTCCCCCTCGGAAGCGGTCCACGACCATGTGTATTGCTTTCGTGGAAATGGCCATTTGATCCGCACTGACCGTTGGGCCTATATGCAGTACAAGGACAACTCGGCTGAACTTTACGACATGCAGAACGATCCACAGCAATTTACCAATCTGGCAAATATGACTGAGCATGCCGCAACCGTGCGGGAAATGAGGCGTTTGCTTCGGAAGAAACTGGACGAGATCGAATCGGCGAGTTTGGTACCAGCAAAATGAGCGACGACATTCGCGTGATATCATCCCTGCCAAGTTGACTTTGAAGCAACGATGCCTGGAAAGGTCAATCAGTAATGAAGAAGACTTATATCGGCGTTGCCATCACCATTATTGTGCTGTGGTTTTGGGGATTTGCGTACTGGGGATTTGGGCCGTATGGCAATGTGATATGGAACAAAGCCGCGGATGATGTGGCCGCCGGCGAGGCATTGCGGCAGCATTTCCCGGAGAACGGGACCTACTACGTACCGGCCTTTCCATCCGAAAACACGGATGCCGAAATGGACCGTGTCGAGAATCTGTTCAAGTCAGGACCGGTGGCGTTCGTTCATATGCTGCGGGTTGACGGCCGAGACATGATGGACATGGGTATGATGGTTCAGGGTTTCATTCTGAACGCCGTCGTGATCGTGCTGATTACTGTTATCTTAACGATGTTATCCGCAGCACTGCCAAGTTACGCGGACCGCATGAAACTCGTGGCCCTTGTCGGTTTGACATCGGTACTGTTGATCGACTTCGGGCAGGCAGTCTGGTGGGGAATCGACTGGCCCTGGAAGTTGTATCAAGCGTTTTACAACTTTTCGGTTTGGATTGTCTGCGGATTAATCTTGGCCAAATTCATCGAGTCACCAGGTGCAGCGACCGAATCAGCGGAAGAGGCATAAAAGAATCCGCGTCCGAAAAGATCGAACGCGGATTGAGGTTGTCATTGAATTGCCACCAGTCGGCTATTCTTCGGAATCAGCGGCGACCTGTGCTGGTCTCGGCAATTCGCGAATGGAAATGTTGCGGAATTGCACCAAGCTTGAGGCAGGGCTGAGTTTTCCGTTCCGCCAACCGCCGTGATGCTGCAGGGCAATCCGTCCGCGTTCAGGGACGTCGGGCAGTTGGGCGTTTTCGATTACGAGTTGATTGTTTTGCATAACGGTCAGGCGGTCCCCCACCATGATGACAATAAAGCTGTTCCATTCGCCGACCGGGTTATCAGCGTTGATGCGGGGCGTTACTCCTGCTCGAACTTCGGGTGCGGTCTCTTTTCTATTGCGATAGCCGTAGACTTCGCCGGATCCAACTGGCCAGCACCAGATGTTGAGTTGGGCCCGGCTCGTGCCGCGGACGAAGATTCCAGAGTCCGCATTCGGCATGGCGATTTTGATGTCGTTACCGGTCGCGTCTTTCAGGTACGTGCCATCCTGCAACACGATGGGGATATTGAATAACCCGGTCGTTTCTTTGATGCGCCAATCGATCTTCAAAATGAAGTCGCCGTACTCCTTTTCGGTCCAGAGATTCTTGTCGCCCTTGGCTTCACTGGCAGCGTCGTAATCGATGACACCATCCACGACTTTCCAATGACCATTGTCGCCTTCGGGAACGACCCAGCCGCTAAGGTCTTCGCCATTAAACAGCGAGACAAACCCGTCGGATTCGTCCTGTGCCAGCAGGCCAGACGAAGCGAATCCGACAGTCACAGCACACAGCCCTAAGCAAATTGCGAATCGTTTCATCAGAGATACCTCGCTGGTGGTTGTGAAGTTGGAGTATTGTCAGTAAGAATGCTTCCCTCAAGGTACAGCGGGATTGGCGCGTTCGCAACTTTGAATCAATTGCCAATGCCGCGGTATACTTTTTTGCCGATGCAATACCGTTTCCCGTCGGAATCCGTATTCCACCGACGTGATGCCGGGGCAAATGACAGCCTTCGCACGACCGCTGAAGAGGAGTCAACTGTGACACACAGCTCGCCGGAGAATCTCGGAGAAGTCACTTCGTTCAAACTCTTTGACCCCAATGAAGGAACGGTCGTCAGGCAGCCACCAGGCGAAGGGGCCGGCTATTGGGTTGGTGCACCGGGTGCCATGTACGATGAGGATTCGCAAACGTTTTATTTGACGTATCGGTTACGCCGACCGCGGGGCGTGCTCCCCGATCGCGGAGCCGAAACACGCATTGCCCAAAGTTCCGACGGCGTCGAGTTTGAAGACATTTGGAGCGGGCACAAAGAGACACTCGATTCGACCAGCATCGAACGCAATGCGCTCACGCAGTTGCCAAACGGTGACTGGGCTTTATACATCAGCTATGTTGATCCGGCTGACAAACGCTGGCGGATCGATTTGGTGATTTCCGATAACCCTGCGAAGTTCGATCTCGATGGTCGGCGACCATTGCTGACGGCGGCAGACATCGACGCCGAGGGGGTGAAGGATCCGTTCGTCTTTCACAAAGAGGGGCGGCTGCACATGATCGCCAGTTATGCGACCGCGGGAAACTCCTCCGCGGACGAACTGCATGGCACCTTTGACGCTTACAATACCGGATTGATCAAGTCGCGGACTGGGTTGGCGACCAGCAGCGACGGAACCACCTGGGAGTGGGAAGGCGAAATCCTTGGCCCCAGCGAATCGGGGTGGGATTGTTACTGCGCCCGAATTGGTACAGCTTGGCAGGAAAATGGCAATTGGGTGGCGCTCTACGACGGATCGGCGGACGTCAGCGAGAACTACGAAGAGCGAGTCGGACTGGCGATCGGCCCCGATTTGTTCAACCTGAAAAGCGTGTCACCGGAAGGTCCGATCATGGTCCAGCCGAACGCGTCCGGAGCCCTGCGATACTTCGATGTCGTGCAGGTTGGCGGCAAGCGGTACATCTATTACGAGACAGCACGAGCGGATGGCAGCCACGACTTGCGCGTGTGGATCACCGAATGATCACGGGGACAGCAGATGTCGTATGCCGTCAATCCTCAAAGTCTGCAGATGCGAAATGGAATTGCACTGCTGGGCGAGACAGTTGTGGCGCACTTCGGTTGTCACACAGACTAATCACCGTTTTGTGGCACGTCCCATGGCAGCCCCAATTCGAGTCCTGGATAAACCCAGGCATTGAAACTACTCGTTCCCGGCCTGTCGAAAAACTGCTCGTCGGCGAAATCGAGTAAGGCCCGCCAGTCCGCTTCCAATTGGCCGTGCTTACCCGGTCGCCAATGCAACCGGCAGTGCTCGGATGCATCCATCCATTGGTAGACGAGTCGTCCCGCGCGAAGTCCCGCTTCGATCGAGAGCGTGTTGTTGTACTCGTCTTCGGTGGCATTGGTATTCAGCAGTGGACGCGGCGCGATCAATGCGACGAGCGTATGTGCGTCGAACGGCAGCTTGTTTTGTTGACCAGTAAACTCCAAGTAGCGGTCACAGAACCAATGGGGAACATTGCGCTCTAAATGCGCGATGTAATCCAATGTGCCGCGCACACCCTGGGGATCGCGAATTCGCAACGTGCCACACGAACCATATCCGCCGGTGCAGGGGACAACCACGTCGATTCGCTCGTCGAAAATTCCAGCGGCAATTGTCGTCTGCCCTCCACGCGAATGGCCGGTCGCAACGATGCGATTCGCATCAGCGTATCCAAGTTCGTCTAATTCATTGATGAGTGGTTGGTACGTCCATGCCCAGGCAGCAATTGTGCCCCAGTCGTACTCGGGATACAGCGGGAAGATTCCGCTATTGCGGTTGTTTGGTCGATCGGCTGCAATGTCTTCACGTCGAAATTTGCAAATCAAGTAGCCACGTTTCACGGCCTCGCGCGCCGCTTTGAGATCCCGCTCAGCCGTGGTTCGATTCTTGGCGGGCTCGCCAACATCTTCCGGATCAAATAGCACGCGGCAATTTTTGATAATTGTCGGATAGCGCTGCCTCTCCTTGGGTCGAAAGAGAGCAATCCGTAGTTTGGCCTGTCGGTCATTTCGAGTGAAGGTGAGCGTGTAATGTTCTTCAATCGCGTCTCCGTCAAAGGCCGCACGCGTCAACGTTTGCTCAATACCGACCTGTTCCGGAGCGGGCGGCATGTGGCCATACATGTAATAAGCCAAGACCCGCTTCAAGTAAGTCCGCTGAGACTCCCACTCGCTTCGCGTGCCGACGCGTGTGCCGTCCGGTTTCAAAAAGGGGTCGGGCAGGGATGCGACGCTGGGTAACCGCTCCACCGCTGGAAACTCTGTTGGATTTTCTTCTCCAGCAACCTTTGTCAAACCGTTGATGCCGACGACGATGAGCAAACCGAACAGAAACTGCGCAATCCGTATCGCATGCGGTTGATTCCAATTCTGAGATGCCATGTGAATGACTCCACACATGAACTCGGCAGTGTGAGAATGCTCTCCTGAGAGTAGCCAGAAAACAACTGCCACTCTACCGTAGTGCTCTGGAGACGTCCAATAGCCCAACGCTGTGCATCGCAGTTAGTCAATGCAGTGCGCGCGATGCATGTTAGGCTCAGCCACAAGTTCACAAGTCAAATTGCGCATCACGCGACTGCTCGCTTGGACTCGCCTATTGCACCGATGGCAGTTCTTCGGCCGCTTGTTGCAACGGCTTGGGCACTCCGTCGGATTGTGGAGCATCGACCCAGCCTAAATCGACCAGCGCTGCATACGTGCACGTTGCCAACAGCGCATAGGTCACGGCGTTGGCTGCCAAGTTTTTGCCAAACATTTTAAACGCGCTGCCGGCGGCCTTGTTCAGTTTAATCCGCACGCCACTCCACTGAACGCTGTAGAGTTCATCGAGAATGAGGTGCGACAAAACACCGAGTGCCACGCCAAGCGCCATGAGGAATTTCACACTGAGGGAATCGCTCTTATACGCGAGAAATGTCAACTCGGCGGCAATGAGCATCGTTGGGATGCTGTGAAACATTCCCCGATGCACCGAGCAGTATCCGAGGACTGTCGCCCCGCCGTAGCGAATGGCGACGTAAAGTGCAAACCCAAGCAGCATGGCAGTTTCGACATTGCCGCCCCAGACCAAAAGTCGCTCCATCATGACCATCGGTGCGGCGGCAGCGATGAGGCTGAACATCTCTCGTACCGGCTTTCCGGTTTGAGAGTCGAGGTCGGGGATCATGCCGGCCACACCGGTCAGGCACCCTGCGATCACTCCCTGGACCGGCGTGAACCCGAATCCGAAAACGGAGGCTGCCCCGTACGTGACTCCCAGCATTCCGCTGACACTGATATGCTCTCGGTATCCTGCCATGCGTTCTTCGTCCTTGAAGAATAAGCCGAATCGAATTCGGTTACCGGCGTCGACAAACGATTCCACCGCCGGCGTTGAAATCCGGTCCCAAACGAGGCGGGAATGTAGCAAAAGTCGGCGAGATCGGGCAATCCGGCTTTCGCATTCGCCGGTTTCTCGATTCGCATGCAGTCTATAAGCGCGATCCGGTGCAGTCAGCTCAGACTTTTCTGTGAAACTGCGGCCGAGCCTTCTAATATAGTATTATGTCCGAGACTGCTGACCTCGGAGGCACAGTGGCGACAGCGCAATGCGCGACAGAGCAATGCAGAGGTCAGGCTGGCTGCAAATATTGTTACAGGATTTCATAGTATCCATGTTTGTAATTTGGCTACCTCGAACACAAGAGCGCAAAGCACGAGTCGAATTTCTTGCCAAGCTGCTAGGTTGTGTGTTGTTTGGCTTGATCGTGCTCAGCGTTTTCTTTTCAAGCTGCGATACCGTTCGTGGGAATCCCCAATCGGAAGCCAATGCAACTTTCCAAAATGCTGCCGCGCCGCTATTGGCGAAGTATTGTCTGGATTGCCATGACAGCCAGACGCGTGAAGCCGACTTAGCGCTCGACGACGTCGGTTTCGATCTGCACAATCCGCAACAGTTTGGCGTTTGGGAGAAAGTGCATGACAAACTGCAAGCGGGCGAAATGCCCCCTGCGGACATGCGGCAGCCGACCGACGCCGAGAGGAAATTGATCCTCGAAACGCTTTACCCTCGTTTGCACGCCGCCAGTGCCGAGCGGATTGCCCGCGAGGGGCGAGTTCAATACCGGCGATTGAATCGCGTCGAATACGAAAACACATTGCGAGACATGCTGGCGTTGCCGCATCTCGATGTCAAAGACTTGCTGCCGGCGGACGGCCAGGCTCATGGATTCGACAATGTCGGCTCGGCGCTCAATCTCTCCTATGTGCAGATGGCCCGGTATTTGGAAGCGGCCAATGAAGCGATCGATGCGGCGATGGCGCTCGGGCCGGATCCGATTTCGACCAAAAGGCGGCTGCCTGCTCTCGATCGAGGCCGTTTTGCACAAGTCGTCAACAAAGGGCGCGAAGCGGTCCAAATTGGCGAGGCGGCAGGTTTGCTCCGGCAACCGAACACGGCCCAGGCTCCCTGGTGGTGGGGCAAGTTCCAACCGAGTGCCGACGGCGACTATCGGTTGCGAATGAAAACGTTTGGCTTCTATTGGGACAAAGGCCACGTCTTGCCGGTCGATCGGCCGCATGTGGTGACATTCCTGGCACGCCGTGGTCAGACCAAGCGACCGTTGGGAACGTTCGATGTGCCCGGCCTATCGGACGATGTTCCGCCGATCGAATTCACTACTCATATGGAAGTGGGCGAATTAGTTGAGATTTGGTTCCACACGATGAGCGACCGAGTCAAACCGGACCGTATCCCGCTTGAAGAATACTCGTCGCCTGGTGTTGCCGTGGAATGGTTGGAAGCGGAAGGCCCGTTGACAGACGAGTGGCCGCCGACGAGTCGCCGACGCCTGTTTGGTAATCTTGCTGTGGAGCCGTGGAGCGTCGGAACGGGACTGCGCGAACCACCCGCGCCGCTGGTGTATGTTGGAAGCGGTAAACGGGCCAAGCGGATGCGGCAGAAGAAGAACCGCGCGCTGTACCACGTCGTATCAGATGAGCCGACGGACGATGCCCGGCGGTTGCTCACCGATTTCGCGCGGATTGCATTTCGGCGACCTCTTTCGGATGGAGAGCTGGAACCGTATCTCGCCTTGGTGCAGGAGAAGATTCAGCAACAGTACTGCTTCCAAGAGTCGTTGCGCGTCGGCTATCAGGCGATACTGTGTTCGCCTGACTTATTATTTTTGCAGGAATCCCCCGGGCGGCTCGACGATTACGCGTTGGCTTCGCGGTTGTCGTACTTTCTGTGGAATTCACTGCCTGATGGAGAATTGCTGGACTTGGCCGGGCAGGGCCGGCTGAACGATGCGGATACGCTCCGCGCGCAAGTTGAGCGTATGCTCGGCGATCCCAAATCGCAGCGATTTGTCGAGAACTTCTTAGGTCAATGGCTCGATCTGCGTCGGATCACCGATACTCAACCGGACGAACAGCTTTACCCCGAATACGATTCGTTGTTGCTCGATTCAATGGTTGAAGAGACGCATCGGTACTTCTCACGGATGCTGCACCGGAATCTCGGAGTGCAGCATTTGGTCGATTCGGATTTTCTGGTCATCAATTCGCGTCTGGCGGAACTGTACGAAATCGACGACGTGCATGGCGTGGAAATGCGAGAAGTCGTCATGCCAGCGGACAGCCGTCGCGGCGGATTCCTAACTCAGGCCAGCGTGTTGAAAGTGACGGCCAACGGAACGACCACATCACCGGTGACGCGAGGTGCCTGGATTGTTGACCGTATTTTGGGAGAACCGATTCCGCCGCCGCCTGCAAATGTCTCTGCCATTGAGCCCGATCTGCGCGGGGCGACGACCATTCGCGAACAATTGGCAGCACACCGTGAGAACGCATCGTGTGCTGTCTGTCACCGACGCATGGATCCGCCCGGTTTTGCATTGGAGAACTTCGACGTCATCGGCGGTTGGCGCGATCGGTACCGAGTGCTGGAAAACGGCGACGAGGTCGAAAGAAACACGCCGCGTGGTAGACCGGTTCAATACAAACTGGGGCCAGTCATCGATAGCAGCGGCGAAGCCCCCTCGGGGGAATCGTTCACCGACATCAACTCGTTCCGCACAATTCTGCTCGATAACGAAAAACAGTTGGCCCGCAACCTGGCACAAAGGCTGTTGGTTTTTGCGACGGGTGCCGGAATCGAATTCGCGGATCGAGCGACGGTCGAAAGAATACTGCAGCAAAGTCAAAATGAGAAATTCGGTTTGCGGACATTGATACACAACGTCGTACAAAGTGAGACATTTCGATCCAAATAGGTTTGGTGTGCTACTGCTTGCTTGCCAAACAGTGTAGCTGACATCAACGGTCGACTAGTGATTTGTCACTGCTAAGAATTGAGATTGGGTGGCCGGGGCTGGACAGAGCGAAGCGAAGGAAGCCCCGGGGTTTCGGGCTTTGCCCTCCAACCCCGGCCACCCCAGAATTAGGTTGTGACTGAGGACTAGTGTTGCGTCAAACCTTGATTTTGGGGTTGAACAATTTGTAACGAGCGACAACGGAGCGGGTTATGGAAAACGCTACCCCAATAATATGCTTTGACAAAGCACTAGCCTGCACAATGTATCGCAACTCGGGAAAATATGTGTGGTCGCACGACCAGCGTTATTCAATCCCAAGGACCCCCTGCTGATGACGGACAAACTAAATCGCCGAATGTTTTTGCGGGGAACCGGTGTCGCTTTGGCATTGCCGATGTTGGAATCGATGCGTCCGGCCTGGGCGGCGGGCAGATTCGCATCCGGCGATACCACAGAGTCTCCCCGACGAATGGTCTGCATCTGCACCAACATGGGGATGATGCCCAAGCTCTTTTGGCCCGCAGGCGAGGGCCGAGACTACGAGCCGAGCGAATACCTGGAACTGATCGGCGAGCATCGCGACCACTTTTCCGTCTTCTCAGGAGTCTCGCATCCTGAGGTCGACGGCGGTCACAACGCGGAAGTCAGCTTTTTGACGGCGGCACCGCATCCCTCGTCCGGTGGGTTCAAGAACACGATTTCCCTCGACCAATACGCCGCCGAACGGGTCGGTATCAACACTCGATTCCCGTATTTGTCGCTCGATGTCGGCGTCGAAGGAATGAACAGTCTTTCGTGGACATCAGCCGGTGTAGCGATTGCTGCCGAAGGCCAACCGTCGGAAGTGTTCCGGAAGTTGTTTGTCCAGGGGAGCCAGGCCGAGGTCGAATCGCAAATCCAGCAATTACGTGACGGCCGTAGCGTATTAGATGCCGTCGGCGATCGCGCCAGGCAACTGGAAGGAAGGCTCGGCAGTCGCGACCGGGAAAAGCTCGAGCAATATTTCACCAGCGTGCGCGAACTGGAAGGACGGCTCGTCAAAGCGGAAGAATGGGAGCATCGCCCCAAGCCGCGGGTCGAGTTTGAGCCTCCCGTCGATATTGATGACCGGGGCGCTCTCATTGAGAAGACCCGCTTGATGTACAAGATGGCCCGCTTGGCGCTCGAAACCGATTCGACGCGGATCATTACCGTCAAGATCGACCAAAACAGCAATCCCAAGGTGAACCTGCCCGGCGTCACGCAGGGACATCACAGCTTGACGCATCATGGAAATCGGACCGATTCGGTCGAAGAATTGAAGATAATCGAAGCGGCCCAAATGTCGGTCTTTGGCGAGTTGTTGGCCGACTTACGCGGCGTTTCGGAAGGGGACCAGTCGCTGCTCGACCGAACGATGGTGTTGTACGGCAGCAATCTGGGGAACGCCAACAGCCACGACAACAAAAACATGCCGATCATTCTCGCCGGCGGCGGATTCCGACATGGGCTGTATCACAAGTTCGACAAGCAGAATAATTATCCGCTGCCGAACCTGTTCGTCAGCATGCTGCAGCGAATGGGAATCGAGACCGATTCCTTTGCATCGAGCACGGGTACGATGCGTGGTGTGGAGTTTGTATAGCTTGCTGCATTTTCGTGGAGCGCGAAGCTCCCGCCGAGCCGATGTTTGTGTGTTGCGAGCGCGTCTTCTTGTCCCCTCTCCCTCTGGGAGAGGGCCGGTTGAGGGGCTTTGCAAAATGGCTGAGCGACTTGTTTGGTAATGAGGAGCCTCGCCCTCCCAATTCATCGAAATACTTAAGGCACACTGATGTCTGAAGAAGTCACGAGAACGACCGGGTCGCGATGGAAACCGTTTCTTATGGGTGCATTTTTAGGTGGACTTTTGGGCTTCGCTGACGGCGCGTTACTTGTCGGGCTCTTCGGCTGGGCCTATTCCATTGTCGTGACGGAGGAGGCGCTCGATCCGTTGGCGGATCTCAATATCACCAAGGAGTCGCTTTCAACCGACGAGACGAAAGGGTACATCGACGGATTGGCTGAAGAATACCTGCAGTCGGAAAACGGTATCGGGCTGATTGTCGGATACATCGATGGCGATGACCGCGAGGTTTACGGTTACGGTACGATGCGTGCAGGGACCGACAATGTTCCCGACGCCCAAACGGTCTTCGAAATTGGCTCAGTCGGAAAGACCTTTACGGCGGCAGTGCTGGCGAGCATGCAAACGAGCGGCGACATCGACTGGGGCTCAACGATTGAGGATTTCCTGCCGGAAGAGGTTAACGCCCCGCAGTACCAGGGGCGAAGCATCACGCTGCTTGATCTCGTCACACAAACATCGGGGTTGCCGCGTCTGCCGGACGATTTTGAACCGACCGACATGCTTGATCCGTATGCCGATTTCAAAGTCGGAGATCTTTATGAGGCGTTGGCGCAGGCCCGAATTGAGTCGCCGATTGGGAAGTCCTACAAATATTCGAACCTAGGGTTCGGTTTGTTGGGTCATCTTCTCGCGCTACGTGCTGAGACAAGCTTTGAAGATTTGGTGGTTGAACGCATTTGCGATCCGCTGGGCATGGACGACACGCGGATGACGCTTGACGAAGCGCAGCAAAGCCGAGTGGCCTCGCCACACGACGGCGGAAAGCCGGTCCCCGTGTGGAGCAACGAAACCTTGGCCGGTGCAGGAGCGTTTCTGTCGACGGCAGACGACATGTTAAAGTACGTGGCCGCGTACCTGCAGCCGGGCGATGGCGAAACTTTGTCGACAGCACTGCCGCTGTGCATTGAGAAACGCCGCCCGACCGATGAGCCGGCTCGAGCGATTGGATTGGGCTGGCATATCGATTCGGAGAACGCCCTCGACATCATCTGGCACAACGGCGGGACCGGGGGCTCGAGCAGCTATGTCGCCATGTTACCGAAATCGCAAATCGGCGTTGTGGTATTGTCGAACTCGACCGAATCGGTCGACGAAATTGGCCACAAAATCGTATATCTGCTGCACCGGCATTGAAAGGGGCTGGTCGCCGCCGCAGCCGAAGCTGACCGAACGGAATTGTTGCCGAAAAGCACCAAAGCCATATTCTTGACGCGACAACAAGTTGTACCACAACAGTCATGATTCGACTCGAGCTGATCGACTCGCCGCTGGAAGCGTTATCTGCAAATCGCGTGCTGGAATGTCGGTCCGTGGCGTTGATATGATAGATAGATCGGTGCAATTCGCTCGACGTCGCAAGATTTGGTGAAGTGTGATGTCACTTAAAGCATTGGATATAGGCTCCTTTCCGGCGGTTTGCGAGTTGATCGGAATTAGCCTCACGATTGTTGTCCCGACCCTCAACGAGGAAGCTGCGATCGGTGGCTAAGATCACAAGTTGCAGCTCTTAATCTGTCGATCAAAGATCGAATTAACTCGCAGTTGATCCGACAACAAAGACATGTCATTGGCATCCAAAACTGAAATCGACGAGACAGTTGCCCGAGCGCTTCCGTCTGCGGATGCCTCTATTGATCCCTACCGAGAGTTTCGCGAAAGGCTGCTCGATCCGGAACGCGTGCGACACTACAGCCGACTAAGGCCTTCCCGCGTTGTTTTCGACACGTTGCGTTGCTGGGCATCGATTCTCGCTGCCTGGACCGCAGTCGCGATATGGACTGAGTGGTGGGTGGTGCTGATAAGCATTCCGACTATCGGGACGCAGTTTTATGCGCTGTTTGTCATAGGGCATGACGGAATGCACCGAAGATTATTACCGAGTGTCCGGTCCAACGACCTATTCAATGATTTGTTTGCGCTCGGACCAATCGGCGCGATCACGCGCATCAATAATCGGAATCACCTAGCCCATCATCGTCACCTCTCTACAGAGCTTGACCCCGATCGACACAAACACTGCTCGTACAATAAGCGGACTCGCCTCCGGTTCGTCACCTTCCTGACCGGACTCGCTAATGTTTATCCAGTAATCAGGAATGTGTTCTTACGCCAACATTTCGAACCTGCAAATCCTCGGGAAATGCGACCTCGTTACTCGATTCGGGATATCGCAATCATTATGGGTTGGCAAGCGGCGCTGATCGGCGGATTGACACTGGCCATTGGTTGGTGGGCGTTCCCGGTGTTATGGCTCATGCCCTGCTACTTGTTCATGTATCTTACCGATCTTAGTCGGTCATTCATGGAGCATTCACATCCCGAACCCGATGAGGAGGCCGACGATCATCGGCTCATCACCTACCGAAGTAACTTTTTCGAGCGCCTGCTGTTCGCGCCGATGAATATGAATTATCACACCGTCCATCACCTATGGCCGTCGATTCCCTACTACAATCTTCCAGCGGCAGATCGGGAAATTCGAAAGACGGGCGACACCGTCGGAATGACCTGGCGTCGAAGCTATTTCGCGTACTTGTGGACTTATTTCCGTGCACTCCCGATTTCTCGGCGACGTCGAAATGTGCCACGTGCAACCAAGTGAGGATGCCTATGAATCGGATGGTTGGCTTTCGACGGCTCCTCCAGCAGAGTTCATCGAGGTAGGGTCGCCACAGATCGATGTCGAGACCGTCCCCCGTTGCCCAGTTTGCAAAGGGGACAAGAGCGAGGAGCATGCGGTCGGCTTCGATTACGAGTATAGAACCTGTCGCAACCCATGGCGATTTGTACGCTGTATCGACTGCGGACATGTGTGGCTGAACCCACGTCCGGCAACCTCGACACTCGGTATTATTTATCCTTCGGAGTACTACGCCTACCACTACGAATCGCGGATCAATTCCATCGCGGTCAAAGCCAAAGAATGGCTCGACCGAGGCAAGCTGCGCACCATTGTTGAAGCGACAACAGGCCCAATTGGCCGATACCTCGATATCGGTTGCGGCACGGGACGTTTTTTACGGCTCATGCATCAACAAGGCTTATCACGTGAGAACATCTGGGGCATCGAACTCGACGATCAGGTTGTTTCGGAGTTGACCGATCAAGGGTATCACGCACTGAATTGTCGTGTGGAAGATTGTCACGAGATTGAACTGGCCTCGTTGGATTTGGTAACGATGTTTCACGTGATTGAACATGTCGATGACCCTGGACAGGTGATCGAGCGCATCGCGTCGTGGCTTGCGCCCGGGGGCTTATTGGCGTTGGAGACTCCGAACATTGATAGCCAAGACGCTCGGAAATATGGTTCGTCGTTCTGGGGTGGATATCACATTCCGCGACATTGGAATCTCTTCACACCCGAAACGCTAACCCGTCTTTGTTCGGATCGAGGATTGGAGCCGATCGCGATTCGCTACCAAACGGGTCACTCCTTCTGGATGTATTCCATTCACCACCGCCTGCGCTACGGTCAACCCCCGCGCCGCCGACTATCGCGACTTTTCGATCCGTTCCGCAGTGTAGGACTGCTGGCGGCATTTACGCTGTACGACAAGGTTCGGGCAGCGCTCGGGCGGCGCACCTCAGCCATGCTACTCATCGCGAGACGCCAACCCGCGTAACCGTCGAAGAGCAGGCCCAATGTCGAATGCTTGTTTGTTGCCGCCGTCGATTGGTCGCTCGAGTTCACATGGGTGAATTTCGTTTCTACCGAGGAAAGATGTTGCACCGACTGCGCACGATGATCAACGGGTCGTTCGCGACCACTTGTTTATTGATTGTCAGCAACTCGAGATGGTCCTTGAGATGAATCGCGAAGGCAACGTGTACCTAGAATTGGAATATTTCCACATCACTCATAATCCATCAAATCCGTCATGATGGGAACGCACGAAAAAACAACTGCGACACGATCCACAAATCGTATCGTACGACGTCGGTCGTCAACAGCAGAATGAAGTACTGGCACATGGGTGAGCACGGCTGTTATGATGATCGATGAACTGCTGTCGTATCGGTTCGATGCCCAGTCCAATCGCGGAATACCTGCTGCCGTGGAATCCGCGACTTCACCTCAGGCGGTGTGCGAGTTGGTCAAAAACAGCCTCACCATCGTGATTCCAGCGCTTAACGAGGAAGCTGCGATCGCGCAGACGATTTCTCGATGTCTCGATGCGCGCCCAACGGTGATGGAGGCGGCGGGGTTAACTGCGGTGGAAATCATCGTTGTAAGCGATGGATCGACGGATCGAACGGCAGAAATCGCGGGCGATTTCGACGAAGTCAAAGTGATCGTTTTTGAGAAGAATCGAGGTTACGGGGCGGCGATCAAAGAGGGGTGGCTGCAGGGCAACGGAACACTATTAGGCTTCATGGACGCAGATGGGACCTGCGATCCCCAGTACTTCGGGGAGCTGGCTCGATTGTGCGTTGAAGAATCTGCCGATGTCGCGCTTGGGTCGCGATTGCACGGGCAATCGCAAATGCCTCGCATCCGCCGGATCGGCAATCGATGTTACGCCATCATGCTGGGATTCTTATGTGGTCGGTATGTCACCGACACGGCCAGCGGGATGCGAGTTGTGCGGCGCGGTGTGCTTACGGATTTGTACCCACTGCCGGATGGGTTGCATTTTACGCCGGCGATGAGTGCCCGTGCGATGTTGAACAATCTGCGAGTATCGGAAACCCCGATGCCATATTCCGAGAGAATTGGCGATAGCAAGCTGAGTGTGCTGGATGACGGGATTCGATTCTTTCAAGCGATCATGTCGGGAGTGCTGTGCTACCGTCCGGAGAAATTGTTTTTGATCGCGTTCAGCTTTTGCATTCTGTTGCTGATGCTCATGGCTGCATATCCGACGGAGTTTTATTTCAAACATCACTGGATTGAAGAATGGATGATCTATCGGTTTAGCGCTTGCTCATTGTTGGGGTCTGTGGGATTGCTGCTGTTTTTGGCCGCCGGACTGACCAATCGCATGGCACGTTTGAGTCGTCGGCGAGCGGATTCCAATACGTTTTGGGCGACCTTGGTGGGGGCGTGTGTGCAGGGACCAGTGCTGTTGGTTTCTTCAGTGTTATTATTCCTGGCGTCCGTCGGCTTCCTATGGCCGGGCATCCTGGAGTTTTTCGGTACCGGCAAAGTCTACATGCACTGGTCGCGGTTGTTGGCCGGCGCATTCACGTTGTTTTCCATGTTTCAGACCCTCATTTTCTGGGTGCTTGTCAAAGTGGCTGACGTTTGGACGGCGCAAGAGAACTATCAAAAGCGAGTCACAATGGAAACAGTTTCCGAAACTGTGATGCCGGTGGAAGAGCCCACCGTCGAATCAAACTTCGTTAATACAACTTGAACACAACCGCTCACGAATTCAATGCCTGACATGAGTCAACAGTTTGAATTATGAAGGCGCGTTTCGGTTGGAGTGTCTAGCATATTCCATGTTTCATCAGACTCAACCTGGAACGCAGGAATCGAGCCTTAGCAGACATGAAGCTTCTCGAACGAGTTCATGACAAAGCGGTGCATAGCCGGAGAATCCGCGTGCTACAACGGCATCTAGCGGCGCTGTTGCCGCAGCGTGGTAGCGTGCTCGACGTGGGTTGTGGCGATGGATTGTTGTCGGCCCGACTGAGTCTTGACCTCCCCGATGTTTCGTTCTCGGGGATTGACGTGCTCGTGCGTGACAAGACTCACATTCCAGTTGAGCGTTTTGACGGTGATCAAATTCCATTCGATGACAACAGCTTTGACGCTGTCATGCTGGTTGACGTGATACATCATACCGTTGATCCCATGGTGCTGTTGAAAGAGTCTATTCGTGTTGCGCGGCAGATGATCGTTTTAAAGGACCATACACGTGATGGTTTTTTAGCCGCTTTCACTTTGAGATTTATGGATTACGTTGGAAACGCTCACCACAGTGTTGCCTTGCCGTATAACTACTGGTCGCGTCAACAGTGGGATGGGGCTTTTCGAGAATTACAGGTAGATGTGGATTCTCGCCTCACCAAATTGGGATTGTATCCGTTTCCCGCAGATTGGATTTTCGGCCGCTCGCTCCATTTCGTTGCGAGATTAACATGGAGCAATTGATGACGTCGGCTAGTGAAGCGAATCCACAGACGTCGAAATTGACATTTTGGCACGAGGGAGCCGAGTGCTGCGATGTCGAGTGGGAAGCCGCCTATGAACGGTTTGAAACTCCGGACGAAGAAGTCACAAAGTTTTCAAGACGGTTCCGAAGGTTGGGTGTTGACCGCAATGCATGCGATTTGGACATCGTCGATTTGTTTTGTGGCCGAGGTAGCGGCCTGCTGGCTCTAGAGAGGATGGGGTTCCAGCGATTGGAAGGCGTCGATTTGTCGCCAAGCCTACTGAAACGATACCGCGGATCTGCAAAGTTATTCGTAGGTGACTGCCGATCTCTCCGTTTCGAATCGGAAACCAAGGATGTGGTTATCGTTCAAGGTGGGTTACATCATCTGTCGGATTTGCCTGACGATCTTGACGCTGTTTTGTCGGAGGCACGACGTGTTTTGAAGCCAGGGGGATATTTCGTCATGGTTGAACCGTGGCTTACCCCGTTCTTGCGCATCGTCCACGGTGCGTGTCGCGTTGGCCTATTCCGGCGGTATTGGCCGAAGCTCGATGCGTTGGCGTGCATGATCGATCGAGAAAAAGAGACCTACTTCCAGTGGTTGAGCAAGCCTCGAGTCGTTGAGTCCCTGTTGATTCAGTATTTCGAATGCGAGCGACGCCTCACCTCGTTCGGTAAGCTAATGTTTGTCGGGCGAAAGGCGTGAGTCGATGATCCCTGCATTTTTCGGAAGCGCCATCGTGCGTTTCAATAGCCTATTTCTATTGCTAGTTCCGTTGGCAGTTTACGGCGGACTTGTCAGTTTCACTGATATGATATTTCGGGATCAATTGAATCCCGATGGGGTCAGCTATATCGGAATCGCACGTCTCGTTGCCGAGGGCCGCTGGATGGATTCCGTCTCCGGTTATTGGAGCCCATTGCTGTCCTGGTCGATAGCACCTCTGTTGCGATTGGGCGTCGATTCGCTTTACGCAGCTCGGATATGTTTGGCACTTTGGGGTGTCGTACTGTTATTCGGTTGGCACTTCCTCTTGCAAAGCCGAAGTTTGTTCAATCAGTTTACGCATTGTGCAGCATTGTGCCTGATTGCCATGTCCGCCGTCCGTTGGGCAACCGTATTGGTGGCGCCGGACATCGTGCTCGCAGCTTGCTTGACATTTTATTGGACGGCTGTGTTGTCAGTTCGACTGTTTGAGCGCAAACGATGCGCTCTGGTAACAGGGGTTTTTGGCGGAATCGCATTCCTGGCGAAATCTTATGCACTTCCATTTTTTCTTATTCACTTTAGCGTGACAGTAATTCTGCGTTGGAGATTGTCGGAGTCCCCGTTGTCGGGTTCAAGGGCCACACGTACCTGGCTGCTCGGTCTTTTCGGATTCCTGCTCGTCGCTGGCCCTTGGATTGGTATCTTGTCCTGGAAGTACGAGGAATTCACTTACTCCCATGCCGCGTCGGTGGCACATGCCGTCGTGGGGCCGAACGACATGCCCCGAAATCATCCGTTCAATCGGCTTTATAGTCCGGCTGAAGGACGAATGCACATCTGGGAAACTCCAGAGTTAATGGAGTACAACGAATGGTCGCCATTTGAGAGCCACGAGTACTTCATGCATCAGGTACGCCATACCTTACTCTCCAGCTTACGATTGCTGGCTAACCTGGGTACTTTCGATTTGTTCTTTTTCTCCATTCCGTCACTACTGCTCGCACCTCTTCTAGTAAATCCTCGGCAGGACTCGGAGCACGCCGTTTGGACACATTGGGTGCCAATAACCATTGTGATCTATACAGCCGGATTTACGCTTGTTTACAACGAAGCGCGATACCTCAAGTCGGTTTTGTGGCCTCTGACTTGTGTCTATGTGCTTTGGTTGTCGACGACCTCGTTTCAGTTGGAGAAACCTCGCCGGTGGGCGCTCATCGGTTTAGTCTTGTGCAGCTTTTCTCCAATTGCCGATTTTCGTCTGTGGCTTGTCTCCGAGAAGTCGCCACAGGATCGGGCTCGTCACAAGGTGATTGCCCAGCAACTGACGGCCCATCATCGTTCCGGGCCGATCGCGACTTCGCACAATTGGTGGGATGCAATGTTTATCTCCTTTCATTCGGAACTTCCGTGTTGCGGAGTCCCTGAAGAAACCGAAGTCTTTGAGATCGACGCAGCCCTGGCACGACACGCCGTTCAAACGTTTTTGGTTTTGCCCGAGTGGGAGTTCGTCGACGAGTTTCTCGCGAATACCTCCTGGCAAAAACAAGGACAATTCGAAATCGAACGAAGGACATACTACATATTTGGCCCACCCTAAAGGTTGCTTTGTCGCCGATTCGCGTTCGAGAGTCTAATCGCTCCGGTCGGCAAGATTTGTGAGATGCCCTGGATGTGGCTTACCGTTAATGAGTTTTCGTATTCGAGGCAATGAAAAAGGACTGTCAGCGGTCTTCGTGGACGCAGTCGAGGCGGTCTGCTGAAAGCGGAAAGTTGCAATAGTCGAAACACGTTGCGAGCCGATCAGACCTTCAGTTACAAATGATTGATCACCTCGACACCGACAGAATTCCGAGAAGGACTAAGCACATATGTTAATGAATCTAGCTTACATCGATCCTGGGACTGGCGCGATCGTATTGCAAATTCTGGTCGCCGCAATCCTCGGAATCGGAGTTGTGTTTCGACGCATATTTATTGCTCCGTTTGCCGCTCTGTTTGGCCGCTCGAGTAAAAGCGAGGGCACGGCCGGCGATCCTGATTCGCCCGATTCACCGAGTCCGCAGGCGTAACTGTGGTTTTGCAATTGCGACGGGGGGCTGTCCATCCCGTGGGTATTGAGAATAGTCACCCAGCATCGTTTCGGGATCCCAGCGGTGTCGTATTCCGCGCCGAAGACGGGACATTGTACAGACAGGTTAATCGTGTTTATGAACGTGACTACCGCCGGCTCATGGACAGCGGATTGTATGAGCGCCTGGTTTCGGAGGGTATGCTTATCGAACATCACGAAGTCGACCGATCACTTGCAATCGATGGGTCGGCCTACTGTGTGATTCAACCGTGTCCCATTCCGATGATTTCCTACCCGTATGAATGGTGTTTCACCGCACTCAAGAACGCGGCCTTATTGACGTTACAGATTCAAAAGTGCGCTTTGGACTACGGCATGTCATTGAAGGATGCCAGTGCGTTCAACGTGCAATTCATCGGGACGACGCCGGTTCTGATCGATACGTTATCGTTTGAAGAGTACGAGGATGGTCATCCCTGGGTCGCTTATGGCCAATTCTGCCGTCATTTTCTGGCGCCTTTGGCGCTGATGTCCAAAGTCGACATGCGACTGAATCGATTAGCCTCAGTCCATCTCGACGGAATACCACTGGACATCGCATCGCGCATGCTTCCGCTGTCGAGCCGGTTTCGATTTGGACTGTCTATGCATTTGCACCTGCAGGCTCGGTTTGTGAAGGCGTACAGCGACACAAGCAAAGCGGCCGATGTCGACGTAACGCAACGTAAACTTGCAAAGGGCAAACAGCTAGCCCTTTTGGAGAATCTGGTCAACACAGTTCAAAAACTGCACATCGGGAAACGCCGAACAGAATGGGCCGATTACTATCAGGATCATTCTTACAGCCACGAGGCGTTCGAGCAAAAAAGAACGATTGTGAAAGACTTTATAGAACGAGTGGGCCCCCAAACCGTTTGGGACTTGGGAGCCAACACGGGCGAGTTCAGTCGAATCGCGGCACAAAGCGGTGCGAGAGTCTACGCGTTCGACGTGGATCCGGCGTGTGTGGAGGCTGGATTCCGGTATTGTCTCGAGAGCGGGATACAGAATCTTCTGCCTTTATGCATGGATTTGACGAATCCTTCACCTGCACTTGGATGGGCGCAAATGGAACGCCAATCGCTCACGGAGCGAGGTCCGGCCGATTTAGTGTTATCGTTGGCATTAGTCCACCATTTGGCGATTTCCAACAACGTTCCGTTTGAACTTATCGTTCAGTACTTGCATCAGCTATCGCGAAATTTGATCATAGAATTCGTGCCGAAGTCAGACCCGCAGGTCAAGCGGCTATTACGGTCGCGAAAGGACATTTTCGACCATTACAGTCAGGAATACTTCGAAGCGGCGTTTCAACGACAATATGCCATACTTGACCGCACGCAAGTCGGTGAGGATGGGCGGCTGCTTTATCTGATGACATCCGACAATACTTGCGCCTGATGCTTTGCGAATGCATCGTCGTTTAGTGTGACCCAGAGAGAGATTGCCGTTGCGAATCCTGGCCTTGCTACATCCCGTGTTGATATCGATGGCTCCGATATTGTTATTGGCTGCAGCCAATATCGGACAAATCGAATTGAACGAGATTTGGGCCCCTACGACGGCGATGGTTGCGCTGGCCATTCTCGTCCTCGGTGTGTGGTGGCTGCTTATTCGCAACCTGCCTAAGGCTGCTATTCTGGCGTCGCTGACGATGCTGTTTGTTCTCAATTATGGGCATCTACACGCCGGGATTTGTCGAGGATTCATCGTGATTCCCTCTAAGTATGTTCATCTCGGGTTGATCGTTGGTTGGATTGGGTCGCTTGCCGTGACTTATTTCTATATTTTTCGCTCGCCTCGCGTTGTTGCGGATGTCACCAAAACGCTTGGGTTGATGTCAGCGATTCTGGTCATCATGGGAATCGTTCAGATTGGCCGGGGATATCTCGCGAAATATGCCATGGCGCAGACGGTCACACGCGAAAGCGTTCTGCCTATTGAGGAACTTGTTGAAACTTCGCCGGGTCAGCTCGATTCCCCCGATCATTTGCCGGACATCTATTACATCGTTCTTGATGCGTATGGGCGCCATGATCAGTTGGCCAAACACTACGGATACGACAATCGCGAGTTCTTGAATTACCTCAACGAGAAAGGTTTCTATGTCGCCGACCAAAGCCACAGCAATTACGCCTGTACTCTGTTGTCGCTCGCATCGTCATTAAACCTGCGATACCTCAACAATGAAGTCGAACTGGTTGGCAGGCACGGTCGGTACAGCCAATACGAATTTGGGACGATCTTCGATTTAATCCGCCGTAATGATGTCGGGCTCTTTTTGAAAAAGATGGGTTATTCATTCATTCACTTCACGACATGGTCAACCTTGACTGCTAAATCGGAAATTGCCGATATAACAGTTCCCGAGGTCTCCGTCGAAAACGCCACGCTGGTCGAAGCGATTGCAGGTGTTACCTTGTCGCGAGATCTTTCAGAATTCAATAGGGTGTTTATACAAACGACGATCTTTCGTCCAATCTTAAGTGTCGTCCATCGAGTCCTTATGGATTCTAGTTCTCCCGGAATCGCGGTACACCATTTGAGATCCTTTCAGGCACTCAAAGAGATTCCACAATTGGAACAACCCACTTTTGCTTTCGCTCATATCATCTGCCCCCATCCGCCATACTGTTTTGATCGTGACGGAAATATTCTTGATGAAGCATGGCCGCCTGACTGGTACGATCGCGAAGGATTCGTTGATCAACTTATCTTTTTGAATCGGGAACTAAGGAGCATTGTCGATACGATTTTGGAAGAATCTGATCATGAGCCAATCATTATATTGCAGGCGGACCATGGGACATGCGTGTCCATCGATCACAATCGACCACCGCACGAACAGCAGGAATTGATACAAGAGCGCATGGCAATATTGAACGCGTATTATGTGCCGCACAGCTCTCGGGATAAGCTTTACCCCTCCATCTCGCCGGTGAACACCTTTCGAGTTCTACTCACTTCGATGTTTGAAGCGGTTGACTTGCCGCTGCTCCCGGATCGGTCCTACTTCTCGTGGTATCCCATGGTATTAGACTTGAAAGAGTTCACCACAGATTCAGCCGATGGTGAGGTTCCAGCTTCGCCCGATGGCCCGTAAGAGCATTGCATCAGGCAGTCTAATTGCATCCCATAAGGTGACCAGGGTTTTGATTCAGGCTTGTTGAGCGTAATTCCATCCTGAATCCCAAGCTTCGAATGTCGGTGAGTTCAATCGATACGAGTACGGATTCCCCCCGCCTTCGATTAGCTCTCAGGCCGGTCGCCGCGTCGGCATCGAATCGATCGCGTCTTCCATTCCGTCTGATGACGCATTATCGCCGTACTTGCCAGACGCGATGTCTTGGAATTCTCACCGGCTTCTGAGGATTGCTCTCAGACACGCCGACTCAACTGGGGCATCGGCGATTTCTGCGCTCCATCAAAAGCGGCTCTTTCCCATCCAAGTCAAGTCGTCTTTGTTTCTGCGCTAGGACATCTCTATCCGGAAACATCTTAAATAAAACGACTTGCAACATACGCATCAGCTTTCTCCGAAGTAGCCCGTTGACAGTAAGACACTCTGACTTACAATCATAAGACAGGATGACTGATGTCAAATTACTCCGCAGGATGAAACACTCAGGCGTTTTGTCTTTTGAGGTCAACCATGAGAACGCTGTCTTCGATTCGCAAATGTTCGTTGTTCAATTCGGAGTTGCCAAGCCGTCGGCAAGGCAGCAAGAAGGTTTCCAAGTCTCCTGCACAGGGAGCCATCGAACGACTCGAAGACCGCATTTTGTTGACCACCACCTTAGTCCAAGGGGACGCCAGTGAGACGGCGAACCGAATCGACCTCGTCATATTGGGAGAAGGGTACACCGCTTCCGAAATCGGACCAGGTAGTACGTTTGAGAAAGACACGCAGGACTTTCTTGATTTTCTCTTCGATCCGACACGTGACTTCGGACAATCAGCGTTCCCCCGGTACGAAGAATTCTTCAACGTTTGGCGAATCGATTTGGCTTCAGCCGAATCGGGGGCAGACATCCCGGCTCCGCCCGATACCACGGTCACCGGCGGGATCAATGCCACGCAAACGACGTTGGTCGTGGCCGATGCCAGTGAGTTCTCGGTCGACCTGCCGTTCGTCATCTTGATCGGCTCCGAAGAATTGCAGGTCACTGCGGTGGATGTTGGCACGAATACATTAAC
>JANQRQ010000093.1 GCA_028284485.1 Planctomycetaceae bacterium
GATCTCTGATAATTCGTGCATTCGATCGCCGTTCCCCCAACGCAGAGCGGCGGATACCAATCTGCCGTTCAATTCAATTCAATGAGCCGATTTCAAAGATTTCGCGAAAACGTTGGGACTGTCAGCGCAATTCAGATATTTTTGGTCGCGCTGATTCTCATCTTGCGATTGCGGTACGAGTTCACGATTGGATTGTGGAAGGCGACTTTGCCTTGCTTGTTGATCAGCTTCTATGTTGCCTATTTTTCTCGGCATTTGTTGGTGGAGCACTTCGAGTTGACGCAGAGAGCGTTACTCTTCACTTGGGGTGCAATGATTCTGGCCGTGTTGTTTGTGGAGGTCCCCGATCCTGAACCACCAAAGTTGCGCATCGCGGCGGCAACTGTAATGGGCCTTTATATTGGGGTGTTCTTTTGGGTTTATTCCGATCCGCTAATCGGCCGAGAATAATGCTACTCTCGGCGTAATATTGAGTTCCCGACAACTTCACGTCATTCAGGCAGAAGGAGAGTTCCCATGAGCTGGTTGCGCTATTGTCTGTTGGCATCGATTGTGGCTGTGACAGTTTCTTCCTCGTCTGCATTAACGAATGCTGACGATGACGACGAGGGCGAACAGGAGCAACGTGTTTCGCTTAAACAACTGCCCGATGCGGTCAAGGCGACGATTTTGATGGAGATTCTCCGCGAGGTCGATGCGTTAGAGATTGAAGAGATCGAACGCGAGATTGAAAACGGCACAATCGTCTACGAAGCTGAAGTCGAGTTCCGCAACAAGGAGTTCGAATTGGAGATTTCTCACGAAGGCAAACTGCTTTCCAAAGAAGTCGAGATTGAAGACGATGATGACGACGACGATTGATCGTCGTTTGGTCCGAAAAAAGGGGGGCATTCTGATTTTGTTCTCTGCTGGCACCCTAATTGTTACACACAGAAAAGGGGACATTCTACTTTTGATCTGGAAACTGCGAATCCAACTATCGCGATTGAAGGAAAAGTTGAATGTCCCCTTTTTCTGGGATCTGCCTCTCATTTGACGGAAATTCTGTTTCTTGATTAATTGAGTCCGATTAACGTGATGGAATGGCACGAACAGCAAGGGCATCGAAGGGGGGATACGTCTACCACGTCCTAAATCGTGGCAACGCAAAGACTGACGTCTTCCACAAGCACGACGATTTCGCAGCGTTCGTCAATTTGATGCGTCAGGCGCACGACCGAGTGCGTATGCGATTGACCGGATACTGCTTGATGACCAATCATTTCCACTTGGTATTGTGGCCTTACGAGGATGGCGACCTCAGCCGCTGGATGCAGTGGCTCATGACGTCTCATGTTCGCCGTTACCATCGTCACTATGAAAGTAGCGGTCACATCTGGCAGGGTCGGTTCAAGGCATTTCCCGTACAAGACGACGAGCACTATTTTACCGTGTTGCGGTATGTGGAACGAAACCCGCTACGCGCCGGGTTGGTCCGACGAAGCCAGGAATGGGAATGGTCAAGCTTGAAGCCGACAGTGCGCGGCAATCCGCACGGCTTGTTGTCCGCTGGTCCGTTACCCAAAGGTCCACAATGGACTCGTTACGTAAACAGCGTGGAAACCATGGGAGAATTGAATGCCTTGCGAAAGAGTGTTGCGTGCGGCACTCCTTTTGGAGCTGAAGCATGGCAACGATCCACCGCAAAGCAAGTGGGGCTGGAGTCATCCCTTCGTTCCCGAGGTCGACCCAGAAACTAGTACCTGGGTTGTCATCGACGCTAAAAAGGGGACATTCTACTTTTTATGTCGTGGAGGACTAAGCATCGAGATACTAATTGATCTCAAAAGTAGAATGTCCCCTTTTGTCCCCCCAGGGTTGCGGCTCGGCAGGAGCCTCGCCCTCCCGAATTGGATTCATGCAAAACAATACGAGGATCGTTTCCTGGTTGCTCCAGCTCATCGCTTGGGATGGCATTTTACCTGCCGCCGTTTGGACCATTCCGTTTCTATTCACGCTCGCGTTCCCCAACAACCGTGGCTTGATCGAGATTACGGCCATCGTGGTACCGATATCGGCATTGTTGATTCGGTTTCATGTCGGCCGAACGCGCATTCGGACAAACTACTGCGGGGAATGGATGCGGCGGCTTCAAACAATGGCGCTGTGCGTCGGCATTCTGGCGTTTTTGCTCATCGATGCGTTTATCGTGCTTTCTCATTTAGTGCCAGAACAAGCCGAGGAGACGACGAAATTCGCCGCGATGTTTTATTTGGGCTTCTACATTCCACTGATGGCAATTGCACTATACCCCGGCACCGAGCCGTGGGAAGAAATTGAAACTGATTAAGAATGTCCCCTATTCACTCGAGCCCCTCATCTTTCCGACAGCCATTCCTGCAGTACGAGGGCGTGGTTTTGGGATTTATCCTTCGCGGCGTAGAGTAATGTGATCGTGCCTTGATCCGACTCGTCCAAGACTTGACGTGCCGCTTCGGTTTGTGACTCAAGTTCCTGCACATAGCGCCTGCGAAACTCGTCGAAACGGTCCGGCCCCTGATGAAACCACTTGCGCAATTCGCTGCTGGGAGCAATCTGCTTGGCCCACAAATCGATCTTGGCGTCGGACTTCTTTACACCACGGGGCCACAGCCGATCTACGAGAACTCGGTAACCGTCGTCGTCTGCCGGCGGATCGTAGATCCGTTTGGTTCTAATCGTGGGAGAATCAGCCATCGGTCGGGCCTTCCGATGCATCCAACGTTCGCAGTAATGCTTCGTATTCCTCCCGGCATTCGCCGCAAATCGACAGATGGTGCTCGATAGCTGTGAGCCCTTCCGCAACCGACTTACCGGCCAATTGATGCTCGGCAAATTCGGCCACGATTGCCAGGCATTGTTCGCAATTGATCTCACTGTCCTTGGTGAGACCGACTTGCCGCATCAAGTTGTCAATTTCCTTTTTGGAGAGTGGCATAAATCAGGCCCTAATTTGCGATGCCGGCAACGACGTCCGCCGCGGTGTAACCGGCAGCTTCCAGTCCCAGCTTTAGCTTTTTTCGTGCATCGTGAGTGAGTTTGTAAATGGCGTTGCGGTTGCTACCGAGGTGACGCGCGATTTCGTCCATCGGCATTCCTTTCAGCTCGGCAAGTAACGCCGACCGCTGCCGATCGCTCAATTCTACTTGGATCATTTGCTGCATGGACTGCAGGATGTCGAGTCGCTCGGCTTGGGGCGATGTTTCGTCGATCAATAATCGCGGGACAAAGTCGGCATCAGCGGTCACATCATTCAGGGAAATGTCTTTCCAGCGGCTACGCCTGAGTTCTGCGAATGCGACTCGAATGGCAATTGCCGTCGCCCAGGTTTCGAAACGACTACGTCCTTCGAACTGATCCAACCGATCGAGAATCCGAAGAAGCGAGTCCTGCACCGCGTCTTCGACAATCGAATCGTCCACGGAACGATCGGCCAATGCCTTTCGTAGATTGCGAAATAAAACCTCGCGCAGATCGCGTAGCGCCGACTCCCGCGATGAGCCCTCGCGGCTGAGATCAGTGACCCAATTGTCGTTGCTGCGGCTCATGATGTTTGCCGTCGATGGGCGAATCAAAAGGAGGCCGACCTGGGCGTTGTTGATGACTGCGCATCCAGTGTACCGGACGAGCAGTTGTCGAAGGACAACTTCACCAAAATATCGCCTCTCACACGAACGACCCCACGTTTTCCGATTCGGCGGCGGCCGCTTTCATTGATGTCGTTTCGAGTCGGTCGAAATCAAGACATCGTCAGTCAACATGGGAATCGTCGTGCAGAGAGGGGCTCTTATCGTTCGATGTGGCCGCGTCTGTGTTTCTTACGTGCCATTTTCGAAAAATCGACCAAATCTTGTCGGAATTCAAATTCTGGGCCAAATGACGAATTTCTGAAGTAAGAACCGAAGCGCCGATCGCGTCGAACGAGTGCAAGCCATGACGACGAATTACTAGCGGCTTCTCTTTGGAATGCTCACAACCGAAAGGCGATGTCATGAATTTTCGAACTGTGAAACGATTTGCTTTGATTGCGTCGATCGGCTTCGTGACAGTCGCAGTGGTCGCAGCTGCGTTGGACGAACATTCGGTATTGGTTGCCGGTGAAGCACCAGCAACTTCGCAAGCGGAATCGCGTCCTGGGTCAGGAACAGAGTTCTCTCCGTTCGTCGATCGGAACGGGAATATCAGCTTACCCCGCAACTACCGCCGGGAATGGGCCCATTTGGGAAGTTGGGCCGTCGCAACCAAGCCGGGAGAAGCGGTCCACGAACTGCACGACGTTTATACGCAGCTGGAAACGGTTGCCTCGTTCAACGAATCGGGCGAATTCCCCGACGGTGCGGTGCTCGTTAAAGAGGTGCGTGCCACACAGGCGAATCGCCTCACGACCGGACACGCCGCCTGGTCGACCGAAATGAAAGTGTGGTTCGTCATGGTCAAGGATCGGGAAGGGCGATTCGAAGACAACCCCCATTGGGGCGACGGTTGGGGCTGGGCGTTGTTCGAGGCGAAAGATCCCACGAAGAACGTTTCGGTGGGTTATGACACCAGCTGCCTTTCTTGCCATGCACCGGCCGAAGCAAGCGACTGGGTCTACACGTACGCATACCCCGACCTGAAGCAGCCGGCGAAATAGCGTGCCGTTGAAAACGATCGCCGGCTATCAACATATTTCCCCGACCAGCAACTTAAAGGAGGATGGACATGAAACTCTCTGCACTCAACAAGGGTCGGCTCGGATTCCTGCTGACAGTTTTCAGCCTTGTAACAATCGGGGTCATTGTTTTCGTGGCCGGCGAGAATCCCGGCGGTCAGGTTGCAGCAGCGCCAAAGATGCAAGAGCAATCGAATCGTCCCAAAGTAACCTTTAACGACGAAGGAGCATTGATCAA
The DNA here is from genome assembly GCA_028284485.1 of Planctomycetaceae bacterium. Lineage (GTDB taxonomy): Bacteria > Planctomycetota > Planctomycetia > Planctomycetales > Planctomycetaceae > JANQRQ01. The sequence continues at coordinate 4,908 of JANQRQ010000093.1, forward strand.
ACCGACCGGGTACCGCAAGTGGACCTATGTCGGCACACCGTTGACGCCGAACGACATGAACGATGGTCATGCGCCATTTCCAGAATTTCATTCCGTCTACATAAATCCCGAGGCGTTTGATCACTACGAAGCGACCGGCGAATTTCCGGATGGAACAATTGTGGTCAAAGAACTCATCAGCGTCGGCACCAAAGCGGCCACGAGCGGCAACGGCTACTTCATGGGTGACTTTGTCGGTTTGGAAGTTTCGATCAAAGACAAGACGCGATTCAATGATGAGCCGGGCAACTGGGCCTACTTCAGTTTTGGCCACGAGTATCCCTTGAAGGAAATGGCTCATGCACAGCCGGCCGCGAGTTGCAACGAGTGCCACAACGGTGCGGCGCAGGATGATTTTGTCTTTACGCAATATTATCCGGTCCTGCGTGCTGCCAAGGGATCAGCAGAATCGAAATAGGCAACGCCGATCAACCCGAGTTGCTGCCTTTGTCTCTCGCCATGCAAACATTGGTCCTTAATCAACGGAATTGAATCAATGACTACCGCAACCAAGACCGCCACCAACCGGCTCAGCGATTACGCAGGCATTTCTGTCGTTATTCAGCAGTATCTGAATGGCGCGAAATCGGGCCGCGGGGACGACATGAAACCCGCCTTCCACAACGACGCGACGATCTTCGGCTACATCGGCGGCGACTTGTTCGCGGGTCCGATTGATCAGCTCTTCACCTGGAACGACGAGAACGGCCCAGCGACTGAGTTGACAGCACGTATTGCCGACATCGACGTTGCCGGAACTGTTGCCACTGTACGACTGGAACTCGACAACTGGACCGGTTATCGATTCACCGATCTGTTCACACTGCTAAAAGTCGACGGACAATGGCAAATCATGAACAAGGTGTTTCATTTGCACAGCTGACCATGGGCCGGTGTCGGAATGCTGCATTTTCAGTCGGTCTTCGTTGATCCTGCCTCATTTTACAGTCGTTCAGACTGCATCGCCCCCGCCTGATTCGGCGGATCTCAATCGCGTTCCCGGCAGAAATTGTTTACGATGGGTTTGTTCACGAACCGAGTCGTTAACAGGCTTATGCTGGGAACTCTTATGCTCCACCACCAGACATCCCGTCGAACGTTTCTCAAAGCGGCCGGTATTTCGATGGCTTTGCCGCTGCTTGAATCGGATGCGCCGCTGTTGGCGGCCGGAATGAAGAACGCACGGGCGAAGCGTCTTGTCTGTATCGGCACGTATCTCGGATTCCACCAAAACGCTTTTTATCCCGAACAAGCGGGTCGCGATTACAAAACTTCGACGTTGCTCAAACCGGTCGAGCAGTTCCGCGATGAGTTTACTGTGTTTTCGGGGCTGGACCATCGGGCTGCCAACGGTCATACGAACTGGAGCACGTACCTGACGGGCAAACGCCTGGGTGACATTTCGCTCGACCAAATCGTCGCAGAACAAATCGGCAACGATACGCGCTTTCAGTCGCTGCAAATCAGTGCGGGTAAAGTCAGCCGCCCGATGAACTACACACGCGGCGGTGTGGCGCTTCCGATGATCGAACGACCGAGCGTACTTTACAAGAAGTTGTTCGCATCGGCCGAAGATCAGGCGCGCATGGATTATCTGCTTGATAGTGGGCAAAGTGCGCTCGACAAAGTCCTCGACGAAGCGAAGCATCTCAAACAAACGGTCAGCAGTCGCGACCGACAAAAGTTGAACGAATATTTTGCCGCCGTTCGCGACGTCGAAAAGCGTGTGCAAAAGCAACGTGCCGGCGCCGAGAATCCCGTGCCTCAAGTCGAATATGCACTGCCCGAGTTCGATCCGATCGCGCCCACCCTAATGCTCGAATGTGAAGAGATCATGTACGATCTCATTGCGTTGGCGCTGGAAACCGATTCAACACGCGTGATGACGATGAACATTGGTGGACTCGGACAAGTCTTTACGCTCGATGGGCGCACATTGCGGGCCGGCTACCACGCCCTCTCCCATCATGGCAACGACCCGGACAAGATTCGCGACCTGGTGCGCGTCGAAACCGAACATATCAAACAACTCTCCAAGTTCCTCGGCCAGCTCAAGCAAAAGACTGACGGCGACGGGCGTCCGCTGCTCGATACAACAATCGTGCTACTCGGCACGGGCATGGGCGATGCCAGCCGCCACTCCAATCAAGATTTGCCGACGTTGGTCGCCGGCGGGGGTTTGAAACATGGCCAGCATATCGCCATTGACCACACCAGCGATAACAGCCATCTGCTTGGCGACCTTTATTTGACATTGATGCAACAGCTCGGTTTGGAGGTCGATGTTTTCTCCAACGCGAGCCGCAATATGAACGAATTTCTCATGTAGCATATTTGAAGTTGGGCATTTGCATTTGGCGGTTTGACGCGGCGTGATACTAGGGCAGTTCTGTGACAATTGCTTAACGTCTGAATCAAAAGTGACAGAAAGTCTTCCCTCGCTTACGCGTCGGGTTTCCAAATCCGAAAATGCACAGCTTCAAAATGTAACGTGGGGGGTGCCTTCGCGACACATTCAAGACTGCTGACCCGCCTAATCATGCCTCGCCTTGCCGCCATCATCGTAGAACATTGCCGTCCGACCATCGTCTTGCTTAGCGTGACTGCGCTGGTGGTGTTTCTGTCCGGTTCATTAACTCTGCTAGCCGCTGAAGACGGCCCCGTCGAATTCTTCACGAGTTACTGCGTCGATTGCCATAACGCCGATGTGACCAGCGGCGGCATTCGCCTCGACAATGCTGATCGCAGAGACTGGGCAGAGCATGAAACGTCGCTGTACTTCCAGCGAGCCCTCAAAGTACTCCGTTCCGGGAAGATGCCGCCAGTGGAAGAACAGCAGCCGCCCGACTCCCAGCGTGATACGGTCATCAATTGGCTACACGACACGTTGATGCGGCATTCGCAATCGGAAAGTACGGTTCTCCGCCGGTTGAACCGCTCGGAGTACGAGAATTCGATCCGCGAGATGTTCGGCATGGAATTCGAAGTACCGCTTGGGTTTCCCCCCGATTCCAAGGCCCATGGCTTCGATAACATCGGCGAAGGACTGGTGCTGTCGGCACCGTTGATGGAGGCGTATTTTCAGTCGGCGATACTGGTAGCCGATTCGGTGTTTCCCCCTCCCGCGAAGCCAACTCCATCGAGTGAGGCCCACATGGGTCCGACCGACTTGGTGATTAGTTACTCGTCCGGTTTGGTTGTCGGCGATGCAATGCGATTGGCTGCCAAATCGGAGCCGTTGTGGAGAAGTTCGACCTGGGCGACAAAATATGAAGTCACGACACCCGGGAAGTATCGCATTCGCGTGAATGCTTCGCGGTTTGCTCCGCCTGGACTGATGCCGCCCTTCCCAGACCCGATGCGGCTGCAGATTCGCGCGAGGTCGCTCAACGAACGCGACGGCTCATCGGTATCCGAACAACGACTGCTGGCCGAATTCGACGTCACGCAAGAATCGCCAGATGATTTCGAATGCGTGGTCGAATTGTATCGGGCAGAAACACCGATCTTCTATTTTGCTAATGCGTTGGTTGACGGGGATTCTGATGAGGAAGATGCCGCCTCGTTTGCGGCTTTATTGCGGGATATGTTTAAACGAGATCCACGACTGCTGGCCGGTTGGTTGACGGTGGAACATGGGCGGGGGTTGCGTGGTGGCGTCGGTTGGGATCGCGTTAAGGCCATTCGCGATTCCGAAGATCTGGATCTCTCGCAAGTCGACATGAGCGAGGAAGCTGTCGATGAACTCGTCAAAAAGATGAAAGGGAACGACTACACCGAAACGGTGGTCTATCAATTCTTCGAGGAAGGGCCGGCACTCGAAATTCACGACATCGAAATCGAAGGGCCGCTGGAAATCGTCGAAGGCCCGCAGGACCGCATTCAACGCAAGATCGCTGAGCGGTTTCTCGGTGAGCGAAAATCGAAAAAAGACAACGCCTACATCAAGTCGGTGATGCGCCGTTTTCTGACGAACGCTTTTCGCCGCCCTGCAACGAAGTCGGAAATCAACGAGTACGCGGGATTGGTGCGAGAGCATATCGCGGCTGGGCATACTCTCGAAGAAGGGCTGCATTTGGCCATTCGGACTGCGTTGATGTCCCCCTACTTTTTGTATCGCGGCCATTCGCCCGGCAAGTTGAATGACTTCGATCTGGCAGCGCGGCTGTCATACTTTCTTACCGATCGTCCTCCCGACAAGAAACTTTTCAAATCGGCAAAGCGGGGCCAGCTCTCCAATCCCGACAAACTCAAGCAACAGGCGCGACGGTTGCTGAAGTCGGACGAAGTCGGCACGTTTATCTCCAACTTTACCGGCCAATGGCTGGGAACGCGGGAACTGGCGGACATCATGCCCGATGCGCGGTTGCTCGATTTCACGCTCGAAGACCGCGAAGCGATGATTGCCGAAACGGAACAGTTCTTCGCCGAGATTCTGTCGAAAAACTTGCCGCTATCCACATTCATCGCACCCGATTTCACATTTATGAACAAGCGGTTGGCGGAAACGATTTACGACCGAGAGGACATCGAGCACGACGATATCCAGCGTGTCGCACTGCGGGAGAACGACTTGTACGGCGGTATTTTGGGTCAGGCGTCGGTCATGATGGCGACCGCCAACGGTGTCGATACGCAGCCCGTGCTTCGAGGCGTGTGGGTGTTGGAGAACATCCTCGGCGATCCTCCTCCTCCACCGCCCGAGGGTGTCCCGGCCATTACTCCCGACACGCGCGGCGCGAAAACCGTCCGTGACCTGCTCAGTGCCCACCGGGCCGATGACAATTGCGCGAGCTGTCACCGAAAAATCGACCCACTGGGATTCGTGCTCGAGAATTTTGATCCTGTTGGGCGTTGGCGTACGCATTATCCTCTTCACGCCACCGATGATGACGGGAAACCGGTCACCAAGGACGGGGCTCCCATCGATGCCACCGGGACTTTCTCGGGAGACATCGAATTTAAGAGCATTCACGATTTACGTCGTCACGTCGTCGGCAACATCGACCAGTTTGCCAACTGCCTTGCCGAAAAGCTGTTGACGTATGCCACGGGTCGACCGATGAGCTACGCCGACAAACAGGAAATCCAACAAATTGTTGCCCGCAACCTCAAGGAAGACGGCGGTTTTCAAGATTTATTGATTGCGTTGATTTGCAGTGAAACGTTCGGCACGAAGTGATTCGCGACCAGTATTGTCGAGCCGATTGTTATTTGCTGCGATTCCGACCACAAAACTGCCGGTTGGCCAGGCTTGCGAGAAGCGCTCATGATGAAGATTGTTTGTGGCGCGTCATTGCTGATCGTCTTTGCAATGGTATCCCCTAGTGCAGCCGACGAACGGCCCTTTTCCGTTGTTTCGGTTCTCACTCATCAGCACGCGTTCGATCGACCCCACGATATCGAGCTGCAGGGCGATTTGGCTTTTGTCCCGGGCAAAGGGGGATCGCTGGCAATCGTCGATATCAAGAATCCACGTCAGCCGCGCATCGTCTGGCATCGTCACGATCCGGACGAACTCGAAGAAGCCGAAACAGTCCTGCTCGCGAAAGATCGCCTGTACCTGGGCACGCACGACTTCCATTCCATCGACATCACCGATTCCGGTCAGCCGGTGTTTCAGGCGCATATCACCGATCGATCGCGGATGTTGCGGATCAATGGCATGGTTCGTCGCGGCGATACCATTCTGACAGCTTGTAAGGATGGCTGGCTGAATGCGGTCGATGTTAGCCTCGCAGCAGAGCCGCGTCTTGTTGGCGGGAGAAACATTCGCGAAGAGTACGGCGTCGGGTGGCCTCACGATGTGGACTTGTATCAGCAGTATGCCGTCGTTCCCGATCCACAGCGTTTCGGGTTGCTCGAAGAACTTGGGAAACTAGCGGTCATTCGCGTGTGGGATCCGGCAGCCAATCGTCTGCTGCCATCGGAGGATTGGGAATTGGTCGGATTGGTTTCCTCGAACGAGTTGATCGGGGCCAATCGTGTCCAAGTTTCGGGTCATCACGCGTATGTCGGCGCCAGCACGACAGAAACCGGCAATGGTGGGCAATTCATCGTCGTTGACGTCAGCACGCCGTCATCGCCACGTCAGATCGCGGCGGTCCCTTTCGCCGAAGACGATGGCCGCGGCCCTAATGGATTGACGATTGCCGGGCAGGTGGTGTTTCTCGCGGGAGGACAATCGGTGGAGGCGATCGATGTCAGCGATCCCTCTCGTCCAATGAAGCTCGCCGGCCAACGTTTCAAAAAGGAATTGGCCGGAGCGCGCGACAGCGGCCATGATCTCATCTATCGAGACGGGTACTTGTTCGTCACCGGACAGAACGACCATTGCCTGCTGACACTCCGCGTCGAGTCACAACGAATTCGCGATTTGGCCGACTGATCGCGGCAGCGCCGCCACAATTGGAGAGCGTGATGAAAGAGATTTCGTGCGTGTTTTGTGTGGCCGCGACTGTTTGCTGGACCAGTTTGACGATTGCCGCACCCCCGGAACTCCGTTCTTGGCTGGAAACAACACAGAATTGGCAGCGCGATACCGACGGCCCCGTTGTTTCGCTCGGGGCGACGGGCGAGTTTGACGACACGCATATTTTCGCGCCGCTCGTCGCTTTTGAAAATGGCGAATACCACCTGTGGTATTGCGGGGCACAAGGCACGATCGAACAGCGCGTGTTTCAATTGGGGTTGGCGACAAGTCGCGACGGTCGCCAGTTTGTCCCCTACGACGGCAATCCGATGTATGCGTTCGGCGACGACAAGCATTCTGTATTAACGCCGACACTATTGCGCTCGACGAATGGGTCGTTACTGCGCGAGACGAATTTGACCAACGCGATCTCAGGCGATAAATCGGACGGTTTGCTACGCATGTGGTTTAGTTCGACTTGGTTCGAGAGCGGCGACAAACTGCACACCCTCCACGAAGCGACCAGCGCTGATGGCGTGACGTGGTCGAAACCTTCCGCCGTACAACTGGAGAATGTTTACGCACCGACAATTCTCAAGGACGGCCGCCAATATCATATGTGGTACGTCGACGTAGCCGCTGACCCGTGGTTCATTCGGCATGCCAGCAGTCTGGACGGTGTGAGTTGGCGTGTCACCCAAGAACCATGCCTTGTGGTGGATCAATCGTGGGAACGGCAACGGTTGTTTTATCCGACCGTGCTAAAAGTGGGCGGCGTCTATCAAATGTGGTACGGAAGTTACTGGTCTGATCGGCCGAACACCACAGCGTTAGGGTTCGCGGTTAGCTTGAACGGGCTCAAGTGGTACAAGCATCCCCAAAACCCCGTGCTGCGACCCGATCCCCAGCGCCCATGGGAATCGCATTATGTGACCAGCCAATCGGTCATGCCACTTTCGGATGGCTCGTTTCGAATCTGGTATGCCAGCCGAAAACAGCCACCGTTTGTGAACAAGTACTTTGCAATCAACACGGCGCGATGGGAACCGAACCGGGCATCGCTACAGCCGACGAACGTCGATCAGCGACCGCAAGACGAAGATGACGCTGCGCACTTCGTCAACTGGCGAGATGAAACCCGCGGGCGACTGCGAACAATGCTGGGAATCCCCGAGGAACGCGCCGTACTCGATGCCGAGAAGCGGGGGGAATTTGAATTCGATAGTATCGTCATCGAAAAATGGGTCTTCACCAGCGAAGCCGGCTCACGCGTGCCGGCGGTGCTGTATCGGCCGAAACAATCAGCGGCCCCCATGCCTGCCATCGTCTTCACCTTTGGTCATGGAGGAAGCAAGAGCCAATGGCAATACAACTATGCCGGACAGCTCTATGCGCGCCTCGGCCTGGCCTGTCTGGCACTCGATCCCTTGGGAGAGGAAGAACGTCACGACCGTGGCGAGTTGGGAACGCGCGCACACGATCCCAAACCGGTCAGCGATCGCGCCGACCGCGCCGGGCGATTGATCATGGGGAAACTATTGTTTGACACAATGCGCGGGATCGATTTCCTCATGGAGCGAAACGACATCGATCACGACCGCATCGGAGTGGCCGGCAATTCCCTTGGTGGGGCCAAAGCCGGCTGGATGGCAGCTCTCGAACCGCGAATCAAAATGGCCATCGTCTCCGGTTGGGCCTATCACGATGCGGGCCTGCGCACCAAGTATTGCACCCGGCTGCCCAATGAACGGATGCGAGAGTATCTCACCTGGAATGACTACGCCGCCCTCGCAGCACCCGATTGCGCCGTGTTTATTGCCAACGGCGATATCGACTGGGTGATCGATAAAGGGGACCCCGGCGTTTGGGACGGTACTCGGCAGGTGGTGGCGAAGACGGCCAACCTT
>JANQRQ010000094.1 GCA_028284485.1 Planctomycetaceae bacterium
ACCGTCCGGCGGTCCTGCGAAGCCGGCTTTTCGCCCGCACGACGATCGTCAGGTTACGCACCACCGACGCCGATTGGGTGAACACTGTTGGCGAACTCGAATTCGTCCAAAGCGCGGAAATGCTCGATGATCGGCTGTTTGTGACGGTCGACGACCCGGATAGTCGAAATCCGCATATCGTCCGCCACTTGGTAAATGCCGGGGCGGAAATTGTCTCCCTGGCCGAACGCGAACACTCCCTGGAAGATGTCTACCTCAAGCTGATGGACGAGGAACAGCAGCCATGAGCAACCGCACCTGGATTCTGATGGTCAAAGATTGGGCAGAACTACGGCATCAGCATTTTCTTGTCGGGATGACCTTGTTCGTCGCCGTCGCCATGGTCGCCTTGGGGCCGTTTGTTGGTGTTGTCATTCCGGCCATGATCGGACCCTCCGCCTACGAAGACCCACAACTCAAGCCGGTTTTCGATACCCTTCGTGCGAATTTTCCGGCGCTGGCGAGACTGTCCGTAGAAGAGTTATTTCAGGTCTTCATTCTGCGTCAGTTTTTGATGCTTATTCTCGTTATTCCCGTTGTTGCCGGTACCACAATCGCCGGTTACAGCATTGTCGGCGAGAAAGTGAATCGCAGTCTCGAACCACTGTTGGCGACTCCGATTTCAACCAGTGAATTGCTGTTCGCCAAAGGCTTGGCAGCGACAATTCCCTCTGTCTTGATTTCGTGGATGGCCTTCGTCATGTACGTGACCCTGATCGGCATGTTAACGTCTGCAACTGTTCTCGCTCATGTCGCCAATGCCGCGGCGCTGTGCATTATGCTGTTGGTGACACCCGCCATTGCTGTATTGGGGCTCAGCATGAGCATCATTGCCTCCTCCCGCGTCACCGACCCACGGACAGCGCAACAACTCGGCGCGATTGTCATTGTGCCGGTCGTCGGCCTGATCATCACGCAGACGCGGGGCATGTTCTTTGTGACACCAATCGTCGTTGTCGCGACGGCGGCGGCCATTTTTATGATCGATGCCATCGTTCTTGTGATCGGCGTCCGGTTGTTTCGCCGCGAAACCATTCTCACCCGTTGGCGCTGACTCATTTGCCAGAAACCGGCGTCGATCCAAGATTCCGATTGACAGGCTCCTGCTCCGTGACAGTACGCGCCTTTATCCTGCCTTTGCGCTTGGTCCACAGTCTCCGAAGAAACGGAATAATCGGACCTCCCCTAATTGGACTTCGCCCTTCTGTTGCTCCGACGCCTAGACAATTGCATGCTAGGTTTCAATACACCAAACGCTTAACGCAGTGAGATTTCAATTGGAGCATTCCTCGGAGAGTCAGTTCGCGCGGGTCGGTGCGAATTGTCGTCCTTGGTTGAAACGACGATGGAACAGAATCTACCGAAAATCTCGCAGCACCATTTCATGCACGTCCTCGGCATGGCGGCTGGACTTGCGGCGGCCTTCCTTTTGATGCGCGACCTCCCTGGTGATGCTCACGCGACCGCTGCGACACGGTTACCTGAAATTGTTGTCGATCCTTACCGATCGGAATTAGGGGAGTTTGTCGCCGGTGATTCCGTGGAAGTAACGCTCACGCTACGCAATCGAGGTCAACGGCGATTGATCGTCAATGAAGAACAGTGTCATTGCCGCAACAGCGAATCACGCGCGTCGACGATCGTCGATCCGGGAAAGAAGAAGACTCTGAATCTGCGTTTCGAAGTGGCCGACACCACTGGACCGACTCAGCATGAGTGGAAATTCACGACCAATGATCCAGCAAGACCCCGCTTTTCAGTCGTGACCAAAGCCACGGTCATTCCGAGCTCCGCGAAGCAGTAGTCAGCCGTCAGTTCCGTCGGACAAAAGTGTCGCCGTCCCCAGGAATAACGACTAATGCCGCACCGACGCCCTACTTCGACCATTACGCGTGACAATCCCAGTAAGAGATTGTTGATTTTCCGACGCGAATCGCTGATAAACAGGGGTAGGCGGAAGAGAGAAATGCCGACCTCGGCATTTCTCTCTTCCGTCTCGTTGGTCGAGTTTTCTGCAACACGTTCACCCTCAAACCCCACAGGTGCTGCCATGCCCATTCGCCGCCTGTCTCTTCTTCTGTTGATGACAGCTTTGTGTGTCGGCTGCATACGCATTGAAGAAGAAATCACGCTCGACCAGGATGGTGCCGGCCAGGTTCAAATGGTCGTCTCGTTTCCTGAGCTTGGCATGCGCTGGTTGCCAGGCAAGCCCGATATTGATTGGCTACGCCCACACCTTCCAGGCAACGTCGAAATAACGTCGTTCGAAAACTCCAAGGGAACAACTGCGATCACCGGTGCGGACGGTAAGGAACAAAAGCTCGTCAGCGAAGTCTACGAGATGAATTTGGCTTTTGACGATGTCACCGCTCTCAACAACATCCGCGTTCGCCCCGATGCCCGCAACGAAATGGCCGCCGCTGCCGGCGGCACTCCCGGCCAAGTATCGGCGGTGAATCTTTCGGATGAGTTCGATCCCCCGCCCAATGCTGGACCCTTTCAAAAGATTACGCTTAAGCGCGGTAACAAGACGCTCCATTTCCACCGATTGATTCAAGCGGCCCGGCCAACGGATGAAGTCGAAGCAAGCATGATGAGTACACCCGGCTCCGGTGCACGTCCGCAGGCCTACGACTTGGGAAAATCGACTTGGACGATTTCCATCACCAGCCCCGGCGAAGTCCTCGAACATAATGCCGACAAAGTCGAAGGCCGCAAGCTGACATGGGAATTCAATCTCCAAAAACTGCAACAGCAGCAAGATCGCGATTGGACTGTGGAATTCACGTGCCGACGGGAGGATGCCAAATGAACAACCGCATGCCAGCTGTTCTGTGCTTGTCGCTGATTCTCCTGCCGCTGACCGTTGCGCCTGCGGACGAAAAGGCACCTGAAAAACCTCTGGCGCCGATCGACGCCGCCGACTGGAATCTACGGACTGCCGCCCACCTGCTGGATCGGGCCGGGTTCGGAGGCACGC
>JANQRQ010000100.1 GCA_028284485.1 Planctomycetaceae bacterium
AATTCCAGCAGGTGCCGTCAGAATCGTTTTGACGTTGGTGATTTTGAGATTCGACATCTGCGACGCATCTGGCATGGAAGAATTCCTTGTCTCATTCGATAAAACGGACTGTGGCAACATCGCCGCGACTCCCGAACCGGCCGCGGCCCATTTCAACCACTCTCGTCGGTGCATGGTTCTGGTACCCCCGTAGTGCGCTCATGGTGATCTACATATGTTGCGTCTGTAGTTTCGTCATGCCATCGTACCGAGCCCGACCGCCGGCTGCATGCATAAATCGGCTTTGGAAAGCAAGCACGCAGCTAACGAATCGTTGACCTCAGCGATTGTGGCCGCCAAGCTGGATGGAATTCCATGACAAAATTACTCTTGGGAGAATCCGACTCATGCAGCAATTCGCTCGATTTCTGACGATGACAGTGGTCGTAATCGCCGTGGTGGTCACGTTGTCTTACTGGCTCCCGGGTGCTCAAAGAGAACGAACGGGGCTGCCCGGAGCGCGTGCGGTCATCGACGCCTCTGAGTATCCCACACTGCAGGCCGCTTTCGACGCACTCCCGGCGGGCGGTGGAATGGTCCGACTTCCCCCCGGCACATTCGAAATCGAAAACCCGTTGGTCATCTCTCGCTCTGATGTGTTGCTGCAAGGATCCGGAACGGCCACACATATCAAGAACGTCAACGCTGACGGAAAACCGGCCATGATCCTTAAGCATCCCGATGGGAGAGAGGTAAGCAACAACGATCGTCTCTGGCGAATCATGCTCAGCAACTTCCGCATTACCGGTAGCGAAAACAGCGGCCATGGAATCGAGGCGATCCGCATTCAGGAAGTCTTCATTCAAGGAGTCTCCGTCACAGATCATGGTGGAGATGGCATTTTTCTCGACCATTGCTACGAAGATCCGCGAATTAGCGACTGCCTGATCACTTACAATAAGCAGACCGGCCTGAACCTCCTCGGCTGTCACGACATTGTCGTTTCCGCAAATCATTTCGAGGAAAATCAGGACGCACTCCATTGCATCGACAGCTTTAATCTCTGCATGACCGGCAACAATCTCGATGATCACCTGGGAAACGGCGTGGTGATCGAAAACACCTATGGATCGGTCGTTTCCGGAAACATGATCGAGGAATGCAAGGGGACGGCCGTTATTCTCGACCGTGACTGCTACGGCGACACCGTCAGTTCCAATGTCATCGCGCACAATGGCGGCGGAGTGGATCTTCGGGACGCGCACGGATGTGCCGTCAGCGCCAACACATTTACGATCATGGCGACCGATGCACTGCGGATTGGCCCCGATAGCGGCCGAATAACGGTCACCGGAAACAACTTTTCCAACAGTTACATCGGTTCCGACACCGTTAAACGCCGTAGCGACGATTTGGCTGCCGCCGGCCTGGTGCTCGAGGCAACTTCGGAAGTCGCCATCGTCGGCAACTCATTTTCCGGCTTGCGTCCCCACGCTGTCGAGCTTCGCGGAGATGCCAGTGCGAAGGTGCTATTCACCAACAACATTGTGACTGATTCCGCCAGCAACCACGAGGGGTTGCTGCAATCAACCGTTCAAAACAATCTCGTTGTCGAAACTGCGGGACAGTAATTCTGACACAACGATCATTACGCCCACCGAATCACACATTCCCAATTGTCGGGGGAATCTGAGCGGCCAGCCATCGTTACCGACGACTGTCGATCTCAACAGCAGATTCTGAAGCCGCCGCCCGATAAGCGGTCATGATGACCTCAACGGCATGTGCCCCCATCGAAGCCGGTACGTCGCTTTCGCGGTCTGCATCCAGGCAATCGACAAAGCACGCCGTATCGGAAACCGCCGCCTGATGGATCGGGCACCAATCGGTCTTGGGCTGGACGCCGCCCGCGTCCTGCGTACTCCACCAAAAGCCCATGGGATCTTCAGGATGCGGAACTTCCGGCTGTTTCCACGGAGCCGCGTCGCTGGAAATCTCCATTCTGGGTGCGTAAGCGTCAATTGTCACCGATCCTTTGGTGCCGACCAAATGCAATTGATGGACGCCATGGCTCGGATGGCTCGACCAACCGGTACGCCCCGCGGTCACGGTCGCTTGAATTCCGTCTTCCATTCTTAGCATCAGGCAAGAGAAATCCTCGACGTCGTTCTTCTGATGCTGCTCGAAGAAATAATTGCTAGTCGTTGCACCGTTGACCGATTCGATCCTCTTCCCGGTCAGCCATTGGAACAACACCAGCGGATACAAACCGACACAATACAATTCGCGCTTGGAATCCAGAAACGTGAAGCGCGGCGCTTGCGGTTTTTCGTCACGCGGTTTCGACAGGTCCGCCGTGCCGGCAATCCCTTTGGCGAACATCAATTCGCAATGCAGGCCAAACAGTTTCCCCAATTGCCCCGACTGCACAATCTCGCGCGCCTGTTGCGCCAGCGGAATTCTGACCAGGCTGAACATTTGACTGCGAACACCGGCCGCTGCAACCGCGTCGGCTACAGCATGCGCTTCTTCTGTACTGGTCGTTAGCGGCTTATCGACATAAACGTGTTTTCCCGCCTGTGCACATCGAATCGTCAGACGACTACGACGTTCCGGCTCCGGGCATACGCTAACAATCTGCACATCATCACGGGCCAGCGATTCGTCGAGGTCATCGAAATAGGGAATACCCAGTTCGACAGCAAGCTGGTTGTTTAACTCACGGCGATGCTCGGAAACGTCACGTTCGTCGACCAACCCCACAAGGTGACAACGAGAATCTGCAGCGAACGCCCGAGCGTAGCTTTCCTGATGGGTGTGGTTTCCACTAATAAGCAAGACACCGTATTGCGGCTGGCCAGTCACGTTCGACACAATTTACTCCCGGCTCGCAGTTTCGATGTTCCGCATCAATGAATTAATAGATATCTCGTCCGGTCAGTTAGCCGCTCCAATCAGAGGGACTTGCCGAGCGGTCTTCACTATCCAAGAAATTTTGCAACATAATCTGTGCTGACAGCTTATCGAGTCGTGCTTTGCGTTTCTTCTTTGTGAGGCCGGCTTGTTGCAGATGCATTTCGGCAACCAGGCTGGTGAATCGTTCGTCCCAATAGCAAACTGGAAGTTGAGTCACCGTGCCTGCCCATTGACCGAACTCACGGGCTTCGATCGCTTTTTGTCCCTCGTCTCCACTCATATGGACCGGCAGACCCACAACCAGCCCGACAATGTCGTATTCCCGGACGATTTCGACCAACCGTCGCCCATCCGCATCGCGATTTTGTCGTGTGTAGTTCTCCAAGGGGCTGGCAATGTTTTGCTCCGGTGTGGAAACCGCAATCCCCACCCGCGCCGTACCGTAATCGAGCCCCAACAAACGGCCGAACGTCGGGACCTGTCCCGTCTCAGAGAAATCGTTCAAGCCCTTGCTCCTCGATACGTGCAATCAATTCTCGAATGGCGTTTTCGTCATCCTTGCTGGCGACTAGCGTCGCATCGGGCGTATGCACCACAATGCAATCGCTCATACCGATCGTCGCAACAAGGTGATCATCGGTGGTGCGCACGGTGCACCCGCTTGTCCGCAGGCCACAATACGGACCATCAATCGTGTTGCCGTCGGCGTCGGTGCCGAGTTGTCTCGTAAGAGAATGCCAACTCCCCAAGTCGTCCCAGTCGAAGGTCGCTTCGATCACGCAAACGTCGGCGGCCCGTTCCAAGACCGCATAGTCGACCGAAATCGCTTTCATGTTCGGGAACTCGGCGCTTAGTGCCGTTTCCCAGTTGTCCGTGTCGATGGCACCCGCCAGCGACATCAGCCGCGAATGAATCTCCGGCTCGAATCGTTCAAGCGCTTCGAGAATTGCCGCCGCCTTCCAGACAAAGATTCCGCAGTTCCAATAAAACTGTCCGCTATCGAGATATTGCTGCGCCGTCGCCTCGTCCGGTTTTTCACGAAACGAAACGACCTGAAACACCCCACCGCTCGCATCGCCATCGGACTCGCCACGTTC
Organism: Planctomycetaceae bacterium; assembly: GCA_028284485.1. Lineage (GTDB taxonomy): Bacteria > Planctomycetota > Planctomycetia > Planctomycetales > Planctomycetaceae > JANQRQ01. The sequence continues at coordinate 3,993 of JANQRQ010000100.1, forward strand.
GATGTAACCAAACCCAGTCGAAGCATATGTGGGACGCACACCAAACAACACGAATGTGTTCGGACTGTTTTCGACAATCGTTGCGGCCTGATTCATGGCCTGCTGAAAATCGTCATTCGTGCCGATAATATGATCCGATGGCATGACCACCATAATCGCATCAGGATCCTGTTTGAGAATGCGAATGGCTGCCAAGCCGATGCACGGCGCCGTGTTGCGACCGCACGGCTCGATCAAGATATTCGACGTGGCGATTCCGGGAAGTTGACGAGCGGTCTCGTCGGCCTGAACTTGATTCGTCACAATCCAGATGTTTTCCGGCGAAATCGTCGGTTGGCAACGGCCAACCGTTTGTTGAACGAGTGTGTCTGACCCGGCCAAGGGCAGAAGTTGCTTGGGCAACCGCTTTCGGCTTTGTGGCCAAAACCTGGTTCCGCTTCCCCCCGCCATGATCACGGCGTGTAACATTCTAGTCCTCTTTTCAGTTGCGAAATCTGCAGCGACTCGGTCACACGCTGGACCAATAACCCAGCTGCAATTAGCGGGTCATCGTCCGCGGCACCGGTCGCATCTTTCTCTCTGCCTCATTTGCTGCAAAGTTGCAGCATTGCGTCGATGATAAACCGACTTGTGGTCTGCATTCAAAGCTATCGAGCAGTAGACCAGAAGATTCGAAAAAATCGGTCAGAGCATCTTCGTCCGCCTGCCAGAAACTGGCAGTTTGGACAGGCATTTCCGCAAAAACGTCGATTCGAACGTGATGCGCCTTAGGGCAAGCCAGATTTCCGAACAGCGCCACCAATGCTCGCATGTTTCGCAGCATTGTCATTATGATGCCTTTTGCAATTCGAACTTGGATGAATCGCTATGCCACTATTGAAAACGACGTTTGAACACCAAGGCGCAGTCGCCCGCATCGCGCTGAATCGGCCCGACAAACGCAACGCGTTGTCACGCAAGTTGATTCAGGAGTTGAGAACAGTGATTGCGTCAGTGCAAAGTGACGACATGGTAAGGCTCGTCGTCCTGACTGCCGAAGGGCCGGCTTTCTGCGCAGGAATGGATCTGCACGAAATGAGGCAGCGTTCGCAGGATGTGGACCCGATCGGGCAATGGCAAGCCGACACGCAGGGTTATCGCGATCTGCTCGTCGACCTGATCTCCTTACCAATCCCGACGCTGGCGGTTGTGCAAGGCCCGGCGCTTGCCGGTGGACTTGGGCTGGTCCTCACATGTGACATGGTCCTCGTTTCCCAAGAAGCCAAATTCGGCTTGCCGGAACCCAAGCGTGGTTTGACAGCGGCTGTCGTCTCGCCGTTGCTCGTTCACCGCGTCGGGCATGCGCGAGCCGGCTACGTCCTGTTCTCCGGAAAGACCATTCCATCCGATGAAGCACTCGCCGTGGGGCTGTGCCAGGAAGTCTCTCCGCCCGAGGATCTCGCTAATGCAGAATCGCGACTGGTCGAATCGATCCTGACTGGAGCCCGATCTTCGCTGATCGCAACAAAACGTGTCGTCTACCAAAACTGCCTCCCAAGGCTGATTTTGGAACTGGACGTCGGCATGCGAGCGTCAGCTGAGGCCCGTCATTCGGACGACGCGCAAGAGGGACTTGCCTCATTCTTCGAGAAACGAAATCCCAATTGGTTTCCCGGGGATTCCTGAGCGGCATGATCACATCTCACGCTTTGCAGCGTATTACGCTGACTTGTGGCCGCGACAATCGCGTTCTGGTTTACGATGGCCGGCTCCCGCGAGCTAAAAACGCCCACGAAAAAAGGTAAACCGCATTAATGCTCGCGTGTCTGAATGAACAACGCCTTCTTTTCGCCCGGCAGGGTAAATTCGAAACCGCACGACTTGAAGAAGGCCTCGGTCGACGTAATGGCCATCACCTCCAAGATATCACGTTCGCGGGCCATCATGACGCACGCCTCAACCAACCGCCTTCCGATTCCGAGCCCCTGATGGCTCGAAGCAACAGCCAAGCTGCGCACCTCTGCTAACTTCGCGGAGTACACTTCCAGGGCGGCGAAGCCGACGATACTGTCGGCATGCTCGGCAACATATCCAGAATTCAGCAACTCGGCCAATTCGTCGGTCGTGCGCGGAAGTAGTATTTTTTCATCGACAAACGGATGAATAAAAGCTTCCACGATTTCAAAATCGTGACCCGTCGTCGGGCGAATCTCGATATCTTCTGGCGGGCGATGATCCATAAGTCTGTTTGTTTCGCCTATTCGTTAATCTGTCGTACCTGCAAAGACCAGCCTTCTAATGATCGCGTGACACAAATATACACGATTGAGAAGCAATTCTGCACCAAGCCGAATCTTGTCTCCTCTTGCCCACAGATTTGCGCTTCGCATGACAAGCGGTACCACCGTTTGCCATCCGAACAATTCGGTCAACAACGTTGCAGGTTATTCTTTTACGCGGTTGGAAAACCACTTCTCACGAATCCACACCGTCACAAGAAACGCGACAAACGCAAGATCGAGCCCAAACTCCAGCTTCGACATCTCGCTGCCGTAGTGCCGATGGTCCCAGTAGCTAATGGGGCTTTGATATCGATATTGCCAATCCAAAGGCCAAAAGAGCAACGGCCCGTCATCGTGATGCGTCACAATGTCGACGATCGAATGCAACAGGCAGGCTAGCAAGAACCAATGCAGCCAATTCGATAACTCTGGTTTTCGACGAGCCATCAATCGACTAATCAACAAGCCCAGTAGCAAGCTTGTCGGCGAGTGCAAGATGTTGTGGAAACCGATCCACAACGGATCTTGGAAATACAACGTTCCAAAGATATGGCGGCCCGACTCTCGCCACGTCCATCCGAGCCAGTAGTGGAAGTAACCCAATGCCCCAAACGTCATCAAATACAACGGGATGTCGGGCGCAACGGAACCCCACAATACGGCACTACGACTCATGGGGACGCGAGGCAACGCTTTGCGCAAAGCCGCGGTCATTAGAAAATGCGTGGGCGTATTCATTCTGCCCAACTCTTGCTTCGTCTATCGTTCGATGCCAGGCGAGCGGAGGGAACTCTTGAGTATCAGCCGAAGCCGTCGGCTAATTCGGCAGGTGTCAGAACCTTGGACACGCTCGCTCCAGCCCCCCATCAACCTTAGCGCTGCCAGCTACACGAATTCCATTGTATCGAACTGGCCCTTTAGAACCGACTCGCTGGGGAAATCCAACCATTTCTCCAGCAGCGTCGCATAGACAGACCGAAAATCTGTCTGATACTGAAGATCGCCCTGCTGCAAATCGGTCAGACTTGGATGCTCGCCGTAAAGGCCCCCTTTCCCAGCGGATGTGACGATAAACATTTGCGATGCCGCTCCGTGATCGGTCCCCAAGCTACCATTCTCGGCAACTCGACGCCCGAATTCGGAAAACGTCGCCAACATCACGCGATCGTCCAATCCATGCCCGGACAGATCCTCGAAGAAAGCCGCTATCGCACCGGAAAGCTCGCGAAGAAGTGCCTGATGTGCTCCTTGTTGCTGCGAATGGGTATCGAAGCCACCCAGAGAGAGATAAAAAATCCGCGTCCCTAACTCCCCGGCAATCATTTGGGCCACTGCCTTCAATCGATTCGCTAACGGCGTGCCGGGATACTCAGCCGTTGACCGGTACGATGCCTGCAGTTCCTTCAGCCGCTTAGCACTACGAACAGCGGTTTGAGTTGTTTGTCGCAAGAAATCCAATTCCGATCCGGGCGAGGCGGGCAGGGATATCATCGTCTCCAACGACTTTTGAAATCGTTTTCGACCATCAGCCGTTCCACGAAGCTGCAATTGATAACCGTTCAGGCTTTCGACAGTTGGTACATTGACCTTTGCCGCTGCCAAAGCCAACGGCTGCTTTTCCATTCCGAATGCGATTGCCGGTAGCGATCCCGAATGTTGGTCCAGCGCAGCGTCGAGGGCCCGCCCCAACCAACCATCTCGTGTGTATTCTGTATCGGGGCGGCCGGAGTGCCAAATGTCCATTGATCGGAAATGCGAACGATCAGGATTCGGATAACCGACTCCCTGCACAATGGCCAGGCGTCCATCATCGTACAGTTGTTTCATGCCGGTCATTTGTGGATGCAGACCGACCTGGTCATCGAGTCGCAATACCTGAGAGCGCCCGACTGCAATGCCCGGGCGCGCTTTGTAGTATTCGTCGTGGCCGAAGGGAACTACGGTATTCAGGCCGTCGTTTCCGCCGGACAACTGCACAACGACCAAAATCCGAGAATCCGTCTCTCGACGCGAAGGCAGTGCATCCTTCGCAATCGCTCGCGACAGAAACTCTGGCGGAATTCCACCAAGTGAAACCAAACTGGTCGCACCGAATTGCTGCAGAAACAAACGTCGATTTGTTGTCATAGCAGCTCCCATCTCACGTTTCATAAATCGCTTGAAGTCAATCGCCAAAGTCCACTCATGGTGGACCGATGATCGCGATTGCAATCCAAAGGCATCACAAATTCTGGCTCACATCAACTGATACTCAGGTAGCGACATAATCAACGCAATGACACTTCGCAACTTGTCATTCTTGTCGCCGTCCGACTGTTGCGCGTGATCAAACAGTCGCTTAGAAACGTTCGCTTCGACTCTCCCCAACAACAGTTCCGCGAAATGCTCCGTACCTTGTTTGATTGATCTTTCACCATTTTCGGCAGCAACCTTTGCAGGATCGAGCATCACCCCCAACCGGTCACTCCAGACCAACTCGCTCGCAAAATTGGTTCGCTTTAATAGTATCGCCGAATTGATCCACTGGCGGCCTCCTTCCCATCCCTTGACGGTCGGCGGCTCGAAGACATCCTGACCCAACTCGGCAGCGAGCCGCACAGTCCGATCTAAGTTTGCCCGAGTCCCCAATGCCCGATGTGCACCAAGCACCAGATTCAACGGGCTTTTGATGATGTTGCGGCGCACCTTCTGTGAGAAAAACAACTCGGAACTCAAAAGTGTCCGCAGCACTTGCACCATGTCGAAATCTGACTGACGGATACAATCTGCAACCTGCGCGATCGCCGACTCGTCCGGGTGATGAACAACGAACATCCGAAGCAGCTTAAACGCCAAGAACCGCGGACAGGCCGATTGCGCAAGGCAAATTTCGATGACATCATCGCCGTCGAAGTTACCGGTGCTTCCCAGCACCTGTTTGTCTCCCTCATCATGTTGAATACGGTTGAGCCAAAACCGTCCGTCGCGCACATGCCAACCGGTAAAGGCCCGAGCCGCTTCCGCAATATCGGTTTCGGTATAGTTGCCCACGCCCAGGCTGAACAATTCCATCACTTCGCGGGCAAAATTCTCATTGGCATGTCGTTTTCGGTTCGCGTTGCCATCAAGCCAGACCAGCATGGCAACATCGCGGGCCATTCCGTGCATTAGTTCTCGAAAGCTGCCCAAAGCATGCGCGCGAATCAAATCGTTCTGGTCGGCCATCTGGTCGACCGACTGAACTTTGGCGTACGACGTCGCGAAGTGGTTATGCCACAGCAAACACATTTTCTCGAGCAGCGAATTCGACGAATTCAGCATGCGGAACAGCCACCATGCTTTGAGGCTGTCGATTGACCCCGTGTCTTGGGAAATTCGCCTCAGCAGCCTTTCCGACTCGTGAAATTCCGAAGTCTCGAGTTGCGGCGACAGCAATCGATCGAGCGTCGTAGACAATCCTTCCTCAACACAGCGATCGATCTCCTCGCCAGATGCGCCGAACTGCGCCCGCCACAATAGGTGGATCGCATCCTCGCGGGTCCAGCGGCCTTCCAAACCTTCGCGATACGGCGTTAACAGTTCGATCGCTGGGCTTCGGTTCGTCATTTCCAATCCCCTTCCAAATGGACTTGAAAGGTGTCGGTATTGACAGTGGTATTCAGCCGAAAACTGTTAAAACGACGAATGACATCTAGCACTGTCTCGAATTCTTCGCGTGCCTGCTCTGAGCTCTTTCCCTCTTTAATCGACTGTGCCCGAAAGAAATCGGTGTTCGCCTGCAAAATATCGGCAAAGGGTGCCGCAAAAAACTCCAAATCGAAATTGCGATTCGGAAGCTCGACGGCGTCGCTGGAACTCTGCAGTGCGTCGACCAATTGTCGGCATAAGCTTCGGGACGAGCAAACAACATATCGGTCGCCCACGAGGGCCGACGCCGGCATGAAATTGAAGGCAAACGGCAGCCGCTCACCAGTCGGCTTTTGCAAGAACCGGCCGTATGTCAATTGAACGCCGTTGTACGATTCCGACGCCATCACCATTGGCAGACGTCCCTGCTGCCCTGCCTGCAAATTCAGAATGGCCGAAAGAGTCTGAAAGAACATTTGGAACACATCGGCACCTTCCTGCGGTTCCGACAAATCCACAATCAAACCCATGCCTGGGAACTTGATTCCCGGCTCGCCGTCGAGGTAATCGTAGCTTTGTGGTGCTGCCACAAATGTGATGTTCTTCCCCACGAGCGGTAAGACGTCTTGGCCGAAATCTTTTCCTGGAAGTAGATTGCCCAGCCCCGCTTCGAATTTGTCAAACTGTGGAAGCATGCGGGCGACCAGCAAGTCTTCGCGTAGCCTGTACCAATCCGAAAAATTCCGATGCAATGAAAAACCGGCAATCAATTCCGACACTTGGGGAATTGCCGCTGCGCCTGACGATTCCGGATCAGAGAAGAACCAATCGTAGTTCTCACCGACCTCATCCGGTCCTCCGGCGACTCCCGCGGTCAAATGGAATTCCGACTCGTCGACATCCAGTACAAGCCCCGCGTAAGGACTGCGAACGATCAGTTCCGAAGCCCCAGCAAACAACAGCGATGCCAATGGATTATCGAGTTTGAGTGGAATAAATCGCCCGCCCTCGGCCTCGGAAATCGCCGCCAGATGAACATACCCGCGGATCACATGCTCCGCCCCCATTTGATCAACCATCAATTGGAAGTCGGCGTCGTTTTCTAACGAATCGTCGGCCTGGCCCGATAGCAGCCTCAACGAACGCTGCAGCAGGTCCTCATTGTTCGTGGCAAGCAGTGTCTGGTCCCGCCAAAACACGTATCCCTTGCCGCGATCGAGGTCAAAGATCTCTCCCCCGTTAGAATCCGTTCGCGCGATCTGTTCTTCGGCAAGTTGAAGAAACGGGTCGACACGTTCGCGTATGTAAGAAAGCGTCTCAGCATCGTTCACTCGAATGGCGAGCAGTACATCCGGCTGGTCCGTGTTAGCCCTCGGATAGATGCCGAGCCCAACTCGGCCCCCCAATAGCTTGTGGATCGCGGTGACTGCGTCCATTCCGAGTTGCGTCTCAACGATCTGGCGAGCAGCATCGAACCGCCGGTATTGCGGCGTGGTTTGAAACTCCCGAAAACGTGGATGCGACACGAACTGCTCGGCATATGTGGATTGCTGTACACGGGTGATTACCGAGTCGAGCCCGGATAGCTCTACGAACCCGACAGCACCGGCCGGCGTGATTTCAGAAAGTGGCGTCGAGGCCGACTCTTGTCCCAGGGTGAGTATCGGCTGGCTGAACGCCCCTAAGAAGACGATACCGGTCACGATCAAAGCCGATGCTCGATTCTCAATACGTTTCCCGTGCATGAGCCTCTCTCCCCACTGCAGCGACAGTCCGCGCATTCCACACCAAATCGATCATGCGCGTCGGTATTTTTCGTCGACGTTCAACGAATCATACCGCAATCCCGCGACAAAGGTTTCAGACAATCCGGCGAATCGGCCACAATTCGCCGGCCAACAAAAAAGCCCGCTCGAAAGCGGGCTTCTAAAAACCAGGTTGTTGCAGGCAGGAATTCTCGTCCGAAACATCGCTGGAAACTGCCGAAGACTACACTCTCGCTTCTTCAGCAGACTCTTCGTACAAAACGGCGCTAATTCCGGCATCGGTTTCGAAATCGGCGAACAGAGTGTCGCTGGCAGCGTACAACTGTCCTTCGTTTTGCGAATCATCGAATATCGGAGCAACTCCATCTTCGGAATCGTCCGTCGAATCCAAGTTTGCAGGATCATCTTCTCCCAGCGCCGGACCGACAAGATTTGAGGCAATCGAAAACGTGCCAGGCGCGCTCCAATCACTCATCTCGCCCGCGGCGTTCACGCCTCGTACCCACCAGCGGTAGCTATTACCGGCTGTCAGCGGATTCAACAGCTGGAACGATGTCCCCTGAATGTTACTCTCGAAGAGGACCTGCTGCCCGTTGTTCGTCAAATCGGTGACGAACAGCTCGTAGCTTGTCGCTGTCGGCGATGCGTTCCAACGGAATTCTGGCAAGACGTTGGACGTGACCCCTGTGGGTCCGGAAAGCACTGGAGCCGTGAGAATCAAACCAACGTTGAACCGTCGATGTGCTCCCCAGGCGCCAGGCGTTCCTTCGGCATTGATGGCCCGCACTGTCCATATGAATTCATCACCGTCTGTTAGCGCATTCGTGGGCGTAAAGTTCGTCCCTTGAATTCCCTTTTGGCGAATAACTTCCTTTTGACCGGTTGTCACATTGTTGACCCAAATCTCATATTCCACGGCCGTCGCAACACCCGACCAATTGAAATTCGGAGTCGCCGTATTGATCAGTCCCGCAGGCTGGCCAAGCACGGGTGTTCCCGGAATGTTCAAAATCGAAAATCGCTCATGGGTCGCCCAGTTGCCAGCGGTACCTCCACCGTCAATCGCCCGGACCGTCCAGATGTATTCGTGGCCGTTTGTTAGCGGCGTCGCCGGCGTAAACGATGTCCCCGCGATATTCATGTTGCGAATTACCTGACTCTGGCCGCTCGTCAGATCATTCACCCACAGATCATATCGGGCGGCACCAGCGACCGCCGACCACCCAAACGTCGGAGTCGTATCACCACCGTTATTAATCGGAACAGGTGTTGGCGTCCCGACGGCAGGTCCGATCGTAAAGACACGATGTGTGCCCCATTCTCCAGGAATGCCATTCGAGTCGATCCCGCGCACCGTCCAGACGTATCGGTTTCCGGCCGTCAATGGAGTGGTCGGCAAGAACGAGATCGTCGAAATGTTTGTCCGCCGGATCACTTGTTCGGTGTTGGTCGTCAAATCGTTGACCCACAAATCGTAGAACGCCGCGTTGTCAACGGGCGTCCACAAGAAGCTGGGTGTCGTGGTCGCAATACTTCCGATCGGCGACCGTAACATCGGGGCCGTCAAGTCATTGGCTTGGAAGGTAAAGTCCAACGTCGGGCTAAACTGGCCAGCCGTCCCGGCGGATGTAATCCCACGAACCTGAGCGCGGTAGGTATGGCCGGCAATCAATTGATTCGGATCGGTATATCGCGTCCCCTTGATATCGGTATTGTGTATCGCCGTTCCGCCGCCGGTCAGATCAGTCACCCACAATTCGTATCGCGAGACTCCCGCAACCGGTGTCCATTCAAATAGAGGCGTCGCATCGGTTGTGGAAGTGCCCGGACTCAAAAACATTGGCGTAGCGCCCAGCGCCGCCTCGTTGGCCGCAACCGTGTAAGTGCCCAATTGGGTCGAAACCGCTGACGCGACTTTCAAATAGAACGTCCCCGTTGCATTCGCCGTCCAGCTAATCTGCAAGGGGCTCCCGGGGCCGCTATTGTCGAATAACGCCAACGGAGTGACGCCGTTACGGTCAATCAGAGTCAACGTGGGATCCGGGTGTGTGCCGGGCAGAACTTCGAACGTATACCGTGTATCAAGCACAGCTTCGAAGCTGAACCAATCCTCATCCCCTTCGGTTTCGATGTCGCCGCTCGTGGGTGAGGCTGCATTGACTTGAATCGGCGTGGCGTCAAATGCCGAATCCCCATGGTCGTCCGTCGGGCCGCCGGGACCGCCACCTATTGGCGTCACCGAACCGACGCCGGCACCATAGATCGCCTGAATGCCGTCGATGTCATCCTGCAAGAGGAATCCCGTTCCCAATCCCGTGAACCGAGATCCGTAAAACGGATTCATAATGGCATCATCACCAGCCGGTGGAGTCGGCTCATGGCCCAACCCCAACGAATGGCCCAATTCATGCAATGCAACTTCGAGCACGTCAATACCAGGACCGGCACCGCCGATTTGCCAAGTGTTGCCGTTGTCGAAATGCACATCGCCATCAAGCCCCGTACTGCCACCACCGACAGGCAAGAACGCGTGTGCCAGCGTGTTGGGTCCAACGGCCCCGTCAATAAAGTGGTGACCAATTCGAATGTCCGGAATGCCCGGCCCGGCCGCGTATGGTGTATCCGCTGGTGGTGGCCCGCTGTCGACGACTTCCACGAAGTTCAACGGAGCATTTGCCGCCCATAAGCCCAACGATTCTTCAATGGCCGCCTTCAACTGGGCTTCCGTTAAGCTGCCCATTCCACCATCGAAAAAATTGGAATAGCTATAGGTAATCGTGATCGGCGATCCCAAACCGCCTGGCTGCGCCCATTTGAATCCCGAGTCGACAAAGTCCTCGGGACCACCGGAACCATCGGTCGCGTCCTCGCTATTCCCACCGACGACCGTGGAGGGATCGACACCGTCGGGCAAGAATAAGAGATCCTGCGAGACTGCCGCCGAAGCACTCAGGTAGGTCCGCTGTTCCAGCGATTCCACCGCAGGGGCAACAATCGGCCCATTGTGATTCGCACGATGACCGTTCCGTCTCCGCGATTGTGATATCGAATAGCGACTTCTCTTATTTGCCAGATTCAGCCAATTGGTAAGCAACATCAGCACGTCCTGAATCGTTGAGCAGAACCGAAATTATGTAAGACAAAAACAATCAGTCGTGCGCACGATAGGAGGAATATCTTTTGCCGTATAAAAAAGATCGCGGCCCGACGAATTCTTGGATAATGATCTGGAGATATCAGACGCCGTGTCGTACGAAATCTTCCATTTCCCAGCATGACCAGTCGCCGGACCGTTTTCACTAGCAATTTGCCGATTTCATGGATTTTTCCGGCGAAGCTTCCTTGCCGCGAGCATGCCGAGTTCATCTTCTGAACTATCAGGGATGAAACAAGTTACGCAGATCGACCACTATGCAAACGGCCAAAATTCGGCCGCTTGGCGAGCATACGTCGACGAAACGGCGAGGAACTTTTGCCGAATCGCATCCGTCTCAATTTAGAGCATCGTGCCACTTCGCCTGGCACGGTCCGCTCAGGTCGCAGTCAACGCCCCTTTCCATTTCAAAAGCTTAAATGGCACCGGCCATTCAACAGAAACAACATTGTCACGGCATACGGAACCGGCATATCGTCAAGTTGGAATCCTTGCCGTGAATCGTCTGCAAAGTAGTGACTTGCTCGTTCCCAAATGGATACGGGCGCAGCTTTCGCATGAATGGATGAAATGAGAACACCATGGATTGGGCAGCTTTCAAAGGCATTTCCGGCCATTTCCCGGCCGTTCGCCATGCGGGTCAACAATCATCCTGGAAAACGCAATTTGACTCGTTTGCGCCACTCTCAATGGCGCAGAAAAGCAAAAATCCGCTGGCAAACCTCTAATGGGCACCTTGATTCGAGCGTAATTCTTAGTAGAAAGCAAAAAGCCGCAGTCGGCAGAATCGCGGCATTTTGTGCAATCGCTATAATCCGTAAAGTCTAAGCCCCCAAGCGGCTCAGAAATCATTCCGTGGACCCTCAACTGGGACTGGAAATATGCGACTTACTCAGGTCACGCTGCTGTTTGCTGCACTCGCATTCGGCTTCGGTACCACCACACCGTTAAAGGCTCAGGACGAAGCCACAACGGACTCGACCGACCAAGTGAACTCGGCTGACACCGGCGAAACGACAGCAACCGCTGACGAGGCCGAATCCTGGGAAAGATTGATCTACCTTCCGTACAAGGACCTGTGGGGGGTCTTCGAGAAGCATGGCTCGACCGTCTTCTTGCCTTACCTCGAGTATCTCAAGCTGTGGGAGCAGGCCCACGGTGATAAGCCCGGCGGAGACAAACCCCCCGTCGATGCCGTCATCACCGAATCGGAATACCAGGCTGTGGTCGACGGCGACTTGGCCCGCATCGATGCGGTTCTGAAAGTACAAGTCCTCGGCGATGCCTGGGCCGAAGTCCCAGTGCAGTTCGGCGAAGCCGCTGTCGGCAAAGTCTCGTCCGATCAGGGAACGGTTTTGCTGAAAGGGACCGGCAAAGGGACCTATTCGCTGCTCTTCTCAGAAACTGGCGAGCATGTCGTCAATCTGGAATTGGTCGCCCGCGTGCATACCTCCCCCGATGGACGCAGCTTCCAGCTCAAATGTCCCAACGTCGGTATTACGACATTCGAATTGAGCATTCCGGCCGCCGATCAAACAGTCAAGGTGACGCCGGAATTGGTTTCTCTTCCCGTTGATGCCGACGAAGGCGAAACACGCATTAAAGCCAACCTCGGTTCCACCGGCCAAATTGCCGCAAGCTGGCATCCGCGTTTAAGCGCCAAGCCGCAAATGGACTTGCTCGCCAGCGTGACCAATCATCTGGTCATCGCCATTCAGGATGGATTGGTTCACACCGACGCGGCACTGCACTTCGACGTTTTACGCGGTGAGATGAGCGAGGTCCGCATCGCCGTCCCGACCGATCATCAAATCTTGGGCGTTGAATCGCCCGACGTGCAAATTAAAGGCTGGAAAGCAGCCGAGAATCCCAATCGGCAAGTCGTCACCGTCGAATTCCTCTCGCCGGTTGAGAAACCCATCACAATTCTTGTGCATACCGAGCGATCCGCGCCCAGCGATCCGTTTGAAATCGCCGGCCTGGCAGACGACGGCACAGCACAGGGCATTCACGCGCTCGACGCCATTCGGGAAAGCGGTCAGGTCATTCTCACCCACGGCTCCGATTTGAATCTTTCTATCGAGCAGCAACAAGGCTTGATGCGCATCGAAGCGGCCGAAGTCCCCGAGCAATTCCGCCGTGGCGGCTCGCTGAATTTCAAATTCTACAGTCCGCAGTTTCGTTTGCAGGTGGCCGTTCGGCCTTTGCTGCCCCGCATCACGGTCAATCACAATTCGCGGTTCGTCTTCCACGACGACGAATTGCGTCTCGAAGACCAACTGCAGTATCAGGTGGAACGAGCAGGCATCTTTCAATTGCAAATCCAATTCCCGGAAGGATTGGTCCTCGATCAGGTCAATGGCTCGAGCGTCAAAGAACATACTTTCGACGATGACTCCCGCGTGCTGACGATCTCCCTCGCTCAGCAACAAATGGGAACCATCGACATTTCGATCACCGCGCACCTCGCTTTCAATACCAATCTTCGTGAAACATCATTGACGCTGCCGGTCATCGAACCACTCAAGGTCGATCGCGAAGTCGGCCGTCTGCAGGTGTATGCACCCGACGCCATCGAAGTGATTACCGATGAAACCGCGGTCATCGCTGCCCAGCCCGATCCGACGGCACAGGCGGCGAATGTCCCCAATGCCCGGTTGGCATCTTCCTGGACTTACAATCGCCGCCCCATCACCATTCCGGTCAATACGACTCGCAAACCGACTCGGCTAACCGCCACGGTCGGCACGGCTGTCCATATCAAAGCAGGAACGGCCGAAATCAAATCGTTGTTGAACTACACCGTGCAATACGCCGGCGTCGACACATTTCGCTTCTCCGTGCCCGAAGCGATCGCCGACAGCATCCGCATCGAATCGCTGGCCCAGGCGCCGGCTCCTGCCATCAAGCAGAAAAGCCGAGCCGACGAAGCCGTCGACGGTTGGGTCACCTGGACGGTCGTCATGCAACGAGACGTCGTCGGCAACCAACCGTTTGAAATCGCCTACGACATCGAATTAAGCGCCGACGACGCTGACGACACCACGGCCGACGATGCCGACTCGACCGCCGATACCGATGGCCCGGCCCTCGAAGAGTTCCTGGTGCAACCGCTGCAGGTTCTCGGCATCGAAGAGGACAATGCACAACCGGCTGTCGAACTGGCCTATGTGGCCGGCGAAATCGTCGTCGATAAAGAGCAGGCACTTACCGTTTCTGCCGATGCGACCCAGGAAGAACTCGAAGCCATCGACGTTCGAGAACTCAAGTACCTACCGCAACAAGGTACGCTGGCCTACCGCTACTTCGAGCAACCGGTCGAACTGACCGTCTCGTCGATCCGCCACGAAATTCAGGAAGTTGTCGAAACGATCATTTCCCGCGCGTTGGTCGAAATTGTCATCGGTCGCGACCAATCGGCCGCCTATCGCTGCCGCTATATGCTCAAAAGTAGCGAACGCCAGCGACTCCGCATCGATTGGCCCGAAGGGGCGCAACTTTTGGGCGTTTGGGTCGATCGCACACAGGTCAGCCCCGAACAAGACGAAAACCCGACCACCGAGGGTTACGAATCGTTCTTCATCAACGTCGCCCGCGCCAAGAGTTCCGACGAGCCGTTTCACCTCACATTGCAGTATCGCATCAACCTTGCCCGAGGATTCGAAGGCTTCGGCGGCGAATACGATCTTCCCCTGCCACGCGTTGGTGGACTCGCTACCGAAACGGTCGCTCTGCAGCAAATGCGAACCGCCGTTTGGGTCCCAGAGGACTATGTGATGTTCGAATCTCCCGACGAAGATCAATTCGTCGGCGAGAACCGCATGACCTTTGAAGACGCGGTGGCCGGGCGCATTTCGCCTTACCTTAACGAAGCGGAATTGAATGAATGGATCGGCGGCGAAAGTGCCGGCATCTTCGACTTCCCCACCGAAGGCCGCGGCTATCTGTTCAATAGCCTCGGCGGTGCCGATAACCTGCAGTTCCTCTGGTGGAATTGGATGTTCATTACGATCGGCCTCAGCGTGGTCATCGTTATGGTCGGCTGGGTCCTCAAACGAACACCGTGGGATAACAAGCTCAGCATGCTGTTGCTGGCTGCTTTGGCACTCGCTGTCTTCTCACTGAAATATGACAACTGGGTGTTACAAGGCATTGCAGCCGCCCGTTGGGGACTGGGTGCATTGATTGCGATATGGGTGATTTACGGACTTCCCTCACCGAAACACGCCGAATCGAAGCCCGCCGAAAAAGTCCCCGTAGCCGCGGCAGCATCGGCTGAGGAACCGGAAGGCTCCGACGAGCCAGCCTCCGACGATGCCGACAAACCGGAACAACAAGAAGAATAACATTGTTGAAACCCAATGAGATTGACCGGCGATTCCCCGGGCAGCAAACCGCTGCCATCTGTCGGTCCGTCTCTTCCATACCCCCGTTTGAACGAGTAAGCGGTTTATGAAACGCATTCCGCAGGAAATTGCGCCCATGATGTTTAGCAACCGCCCCCTTCGCCCGATATTTCGGCACTTGCCGATTCTCGCGTTGGCGATCGTGACCAGCGTTCCCCCTGTGGCATGGTCCCAAGACGCCGACTCCGGCGACGAACCGGCCGTTCGTCGTGTCTTCGTGCCACTCGAAGATCTCAACGTCGTCATCGAGCGTGACAAACGGGGCGTGCTACTTCCCCGCGAAGAATTTCGCGAATTATGGCAGCTGGCCCAACAAAACAGCGAAGGCGCTGTCCATCACTCGGCACCGGGAATTCTGACAGGCATCAATTACTCAGCCCGCATCTCCGGCGACCAACTGCTGATCGACGCCCAGGTTTCGTTCCGGCAGTTCGCCGAAGGTTGGCAAAAACTGAATCTGCCTTTTCGCAAACTCTCTGTCGAAGAAGCACAACTGAACGGCGAGCCGGCACAACTCGGCCGATCAGGCGGGAAAGCCCCGGCCCTGGTGCTCTTTAGTAACCAGGTCGGCGAAGGAACGTTGGAACTGAAACTCTCCGCACCGCTGACGGCAGTCGGCAGCGACCGTGTGGCCGCCTTCAGCCTCGCCCCCAGTCCGACCGGCGTCTTCGAG
>JANQRQ010000107.1 GCA_028284485.1 Planctomycetaceae bacterium
ACACAATCTCCCGGCCGTTTTCGCCTGGCTTGGTTTTGGGACGTGAAAAGTTGAAAGCTTGCCCTAAGACTTCGTCGACGCCATCTAATGGAATGACCGCTCGCCAGAATTCGCCTTCGTGATAGAAGTAGTCGATGGTCGCATGGCTGTCATCGGCTGTAATCAACTGGTTTCGTTCGGCTTGGCCATCGATGGCAACCGAACGACGGCTGGAAAGATCGACCGCCTGGCCCGCATATCGGCTGCGCGGCGGCATGAGTATTTCAGCATCACACGCCTTCTGTTGGACGTCATTCGATGCATCGGCCGGCGTCATGCACTTGTCCGAAAATTGAGTTCAGGGCAACGATTCTCAATGGGCTCGTGCGAAGCCCAAGAAGTCGTTGTGCGACTCTTGCGACATTCTCACCAATTGACAGCCTTTATCAATAGCGAGATCTCTATTTCGTAGCCCACCGCCATCGACACTCGAAACGATAGTTCGTCGGTGGTTTGATGATTTGAAATGTGGCGATCGAACCCAAAGGCAATTCCACAGTGGTATCCGGCACGACGATTTTGGCGAGCTCTGGTTGGCCGATGGGATAGCTGGTTAATTGAAAGTAATCGTATTTACGTCCTTCCGGCATGAGCATCCAAATCTGCACCAATCCTGTTTCGATCGGGATCGAAAATTTGAAGTGTCCGCCGTCACTGGTCTGTTCTGCCAATTCGGCGACGACGATTTCATCGAGAACAACTTCGGTATCGGTACCAATCGGGATATGGCTGAAATCCAATGCGAGATCCCACAAGTAGGACCCGTTATCCTGTTTCATTCTCGAGACGACCGGCTTCAGCGATTCCGTTTGGCAGGCGATAAATGGCCGCCCATCCTCTGTTTCCCCTCGCATATGCAGAATCGTGTTCTCCATCGCCTCGGCCAGTCGACGGATGCGGATACGAACGTGTGCCGGCGGACCGATTTTGGAATCTGTTTTGCCTGACCAATTGCGCAAATCGTAAATCCGCGTATCCGAGACGACTTCATATCCGGTTGGGTCGGTCTCGGGTAGTTCGTCAACGTCAATAAACGGCGCGGGGACGAACGGCCTATCCGGCGTTTCATCCACAATGGTCAGAAGTTTCCGATAGACCGGGCTCGTCTCGGCAATTGCTGAGAGCACGGTCTTTTGTTTTTGGGCCTGTGCATTCAGCCGGTAAATCATCAGCGGCAAACTCAGGGCGACAATGAGCAAGATCGGAACCCAGACAAAGGTGGTCCAGTCGTCTGAGCTGAAAAGCGTACTCCATGTTCGCCGGATCGCGGATTTCTGAAGTTGTCTCGCAGTTTGGAGGCTATTTCCTTCTTGGAGCCGAGATTCCGGGTAATTGGCATTTCCGTTTTGATAATTACCCGGCTGAATGGGATCCCAGGGCGGACCCAAAGGAGCTTCCGCATCGACGAGATTTGCATCTCGGCACGCACGGCGGGAAACGCAGTAACCGTGCTGCACCAGCGTAGAGATTTCCAAATTGGAAAAACAATCCAAATCGGTCCGCATGTTGGAAGCTTGGCGCTGAACCTCGCGCGGCGGGGCCCAGCGATCCTTCGACTGCTCGACGACGTCTCCGATCGGGAAAAACAAGACTCCCGGCGTATTTTCAAACGTCTCCAACTCGAGTTGCTGCACTCGATCCATCAAAATGTCAGAGGCACGTAACGCGGTTTTAATGAGACCGCCGGCGCGACCGTTTCCGATTTTGAATTTTCCACCGGCATCGCTGACGAGGATGGCGCTGAATCCATCTCGTGCTTCGCGCAAGCACGGCTTTCCCACGACTTGCTTTAAGGCCGACGCAACGAGTTGGCGGTTCAGCCAAAGTCCATCGTTTAGTTCCGGATCGCGACCGGTTGTGCGAACATAATGCAGAAGTGATTCTGCTTCGGGATCAACGAGTTCGATGTTTTGAAAGTCCGCGTGGCGATACAACCGACGTGACCGAATGACCTCCCACAGACCATGGACAAGACCGTCCGTCCATTCCTCGGTCGATTGAGGGGTGGCGCCACCATTTCGGCGCGAATAGTCGCTGGTGACCATTTTTCGTAGCCGGTGCAGGGGATTTTGTTCCGGGAGTTGGTCGGCGGATATGATGGCGGCGACGGAGTCTTCCAACTCGAGTAAATCCCCCCGACGTAACGGAATGATTTCCTGTAGCTGACTTTGCTCGATATAGCGAAACATTCTCAAGCCAAGGTTGTCGTAAACGCCGCCGTCGGTAAAAGCTTGAGTTCCAAATTCTCCTTGCTCGGCTCCCACCTCTAAGCCAGTTAGTTCCAGTGGAGGAAAAAATCCCGGAAAGGCCGACGAGGCAGCCACTGCCATGGGGACGGTTGCCAATCCGATGTCGATGCGTTCGAAGCGATCGCGTTTGCCTGCAGAACGTCGCTGTAGTAGCAGACCATTCGAATTGAACGAACACAAACAACCTTCGCTGAGGTTCGTCGCCAAAATGTGCAACCGGGGCCGATCCGGCAATTGGGACAAAGCCACATCGCCAAATAGGTGTCGCTCGTACTGCCTCTCCAACAATCCGGCACGAGTGAATTGACGTGTGTGTCCCAGCCTTAATGTTCGACGCAGCGAATTCGTCGTCGAGGCCAATGGAAATCGCCGGACGATGCGATTACGAATGTCCAATCGAATAAATTGGAGAATCTCGTTAGCCGCGGCGTCGAACTCGTGTGCAGACCCACTGTACTTGTCCCAGTTAAGCGCCAAATGCGCCCCGAGAATACTACCGCCGGATACTGTAGTAATGTGCGAAATATCGGGAAGAATTTGCGCATCGCGCAAGTACCGTATCACACCCAGGTGGTACAGCGTCGCACGGAATCCACCGCCTGATAATGCAAGTCCGACTCGACCCATTGGCAACCCTTCTCTCTCCATTCTCAGCGAGGAGACTACCCATGTCGAGTGAACTTTGGCGAGGGATTAGGGGTGCAATCGGCAATTCATGGCCCATCAGTCTGCCCGTTCGCCGTGGCAAGTTATCGACGAGCGCGTGCCGAATTGCTGAGTTCCGATTGGACAAATCGTTGCGAAACAACCGTCCGATGCCTATTGAATGGGCGCCATCAATCTCGCCGTACGGACCAAAAAACGGTACGGCCAAGACATGTCGCTGTATTCCGACGCCAAAACGAGCCGACTCTTGCCGAAATCCTCAGTCAGCATCGCTTCCACCTCTGTTGCCAGTGCTTCATCTGCAACGAGCATGGTGACTTCGAAGTTTAACCGCATCGATCGATTGTCGAAATTCGCGGTCCCCACACTCACGGTGTGATCGTCGATCAGCATCACTTTTTGATGCATAAAGCCGGGTTGGTATCGGTACATCTCGATACCAACTTGTTCCATTTCTTCGAGATACGAGAATGATGTTAAGTCCACGAGTTGATCGTCGTTGTTTTCGGGAATCAGGACGCGCACGTCGACGCCGCGCATCGCAGCGAGCTTAAGAGCCGACAAGAATTGCTGATCCGGGACGAAATAGGGACTGGCGATCCACAGACGTTCGTCGGCGGTATTAATGAGGTCCATGAACAGTAATGTGCCGGTTTCGAATTCGTCGGCGGGTCCGGTGGGGAGACAAAGGCTGATCGCGTCGCCTTGCGGTGCCCTTTGCGGATCCCAGTTCAGGGTGATGACATCGCCGGTGGCCCATTGCCAGTCCTCGACGAACGCAACCTGTGCAGCTAACACGACTGGGCCGCGGAAGCCGACATGCGTGTCGCGCCAAGGCGACAATTTGGGATCCTTGCCCAAGTACTCGTCACCGACGTTGTGCCCACCGACGTATGCTTGCTTGCCATCGATGACGACGATTTTGCGGTGATTGCGAAAATTAAGTCGAAACCGATTGTTCCATCCTTCCGATGTGCGAAACGCCGCCACGTGCACACCACCGTCGAGAAGTGACTGAATGTACTCATCTGAAAGGTGCAAACTACCGAGTCCGTCATACATGACATAAACGCGAACACCTTCGGCCGCCTTGGCCAAAAGCGCAGCTTTCAGTCGATTTCCCAAGCCATCGTCACGAAGGATGTAGAATTGAAACAGCACATAGTTTTCGGCAGACTCGATTCCCTTGACGATGGCATCGAATGTGGCATCGCCATCAATGAGCAAATCGACATCGTTGTAACGAGTCAAAGGGAGCTTGGAGAGCCGTTCCAACAATTCCACCTGGCTTTTTTCTCGAGGAGTCTCGGGTTCGAATAGCATCCCTTCCTCCCGCAGCGTGCGCATGACGTCTGATTCGACATCGTTTGCCGACTGCAGTTCGCGGCGGCGGAGGATTTCGTAGCCATCGAATTTGGATTGTCCAAAGACCCAATAAGCTGGCACTGCGAGATAGGGAAAGGTGTTCAGCGAAATGGCCCACGCGATCGCACCTTGGGGAGTGCGAGTTGACATAATCGCCTGCATCGAACTGAGTGCTCCCAGGATGTGCATGACGACCACGAACACGGCCATCAATCGCTTACGACGTCGGTTGGCCCAGTCGCAAAACACCTCGAATCTCGGAAAACGAGCGAACATCCAATCGAACTGTTTCTGGAACATAACCAGAACTTACTCCGTATCAATGGGATCGAACTGAATCTGCAGAACGCAAATTCTGAATCGGAATAACAAGGCCGTGGGGTCGAACAAACAGGAAGGCGTTCGATGGCACGGCTTCCGAAAACCGGTTGACAGTGCTTAGCCTAGCGTCTGCTAACATAGATGGGCAATGAATCGGGCATGCGGCCTGTCGAGTTACTTATTTGCTTCGCCTCGTTTTTGAGCGACCAGTTTTTCGAAGTCCCGACGTTTGACGAGCAGAAACCGCTTCCAACCGGCACGGTCGATAAAGGGGCTCGGTTTGATACCTTGCAGGACTTTTTCATATTTGCCCAACGTGCCATTCACAAATGGATGTGCCCCCAACCATAAGTCGATATCTTGCGCTTCCAAATAATCTAGTGTGGCAGTGAATTCTTCCTCGGCTCCTTCGTGGTATAACCGGTCGAGTTTGAGAAAGTTCAGCCCCGGCCCGCCGAACAAAAAGGCATTGTGTTGCTCGCCGTCAATTGTGACCTCGAGCGAGTAGCTCATTGTCCCTGCGGTGTGCCCTGGCGTGTGGTGGCAGTGGATGGCCATGTTCCCCAAGTCGATGATGTCGCCATGCTCTAGCGGTCGCTCGACTTCGAACATTTCGAAGTACGGCATCGTTTCATTCTCGCGATTGTGTGTGAACGTGGTCGACGAGTTTTTCTGGAGATTGGCGATGTCCGCAGCCCCCATTCCCGCCACGGCGCCGCTGATTTCCTTAAGCCTGCGGGTCGCTCCGGTGTGATCGATGTGATAATGCGTATGCAGAATGAGTGTGATATCTGCAGGATCAAAACCTAGCGAGCGAATGCTTTCCAAGAGCAGATACGTGTGCTCCTTGTGTGGCGTGTCGATCAGCACGATTCCTTTTTCGCCCACAATCAAATGGGAAGCAAACCACTGGTTGCCGACGTAGTAAAGATTGTCGGCGATGGCGAACGCCGGCGCATGCATGATCCAGGGACGCACAAACCAGTCTTCGCGTTTGATGGTGGCTCGGCGGTCGATTTTTATTGGCGGCAAATCTAATGCACTTGCCGCGTCGCCACTGGCCGCACTGCTTTGAGCGACCGCAGGGTCTGAATTCTCGTCGTTTTGCGCAGGACAAGCGGTGGTATGCAATCCCGCGACGAATGCGACGACCAAGAAGGTGAGGTGCTGCGGGAGCTGTTTCATGGATGCAGTCCTTAAGCGACGATCTTGCTTGTTTCGAATTCGCTCGGAATCGGATTGCGAGATATTGTATCGATCGATTAGGCCGAGTGGTAAGATACGTCTCACGGCAGATGCCTTTAGCAGCGCAAAAGCCTCGACTCGTCCGATTGTTCTCCGCGAGTTCACCCCGCTCGCCTCGGTATTTAGGATGATCAAAATGCCTCGTGAAGCAGAATCCCTGCCAAAGCACCATCGTCGCCTGGTCGTCCTCGAATTGATTGTTTGTGTCAGCATCGGTAACGGATTGTGTTCGGCGCAAGACAGTCAGAACTCTGCCGAGCAACCGGTTATTGCTGATTCGGCGCGGCGAGCTCGGTTAGAGGCGAGTCAGAATCTCAGGAAGTTAGGCCTAGCGCTCCATGGGTATCACGATGTCTATCGTCATTTCCCACCACCCGTGTTGCTCGGCCCGGATGGCAAGACTCGCTACAGTTGGCGTGTCGAGCTGTTACCGATCCTCAAGTATTACGTTAATCATGAGAAACCTGACCCGCTGACTGCGGATATGGGGCGAGCCGAATACCAAAAAATCATTGCGGAATTCGGTTACGACGTTAACCTTCCGTGGGACAGCGAGCAGAATCGTAAAGTCCTCACACAGATGCCCGATATCTTTCGAAGTCCAAGCGATGATCCAACTTCGACTAATGCTGCGTACTTTGCGGTGGTCGGCGAGGAAACGGCCATGGGAGACACGGCCGGTGCCGGTATCCCAATCAGGGACGTTAAGGACGGCGCTAGTGATACGATTGTCGTCGTCGAAGCGAAACGAGATATTCCGTGGACCAAACCAGAAGACATCACCTATTCCAAAGATCAGGAACTGCCCCAGCTCGGTGGTTGGCACGAGGGCGGATTCTATACGGTGTTTTGTAGCGGAGCCGTAATTTTCCTTCCCGAGAACTCTGACGAGGCGACCCTGCGGGCTGCCCTTACGCGGAACGGCGGCGAGAAGGAATCGTTCTTTCTTTCATTCCCACCGCGACGATAAAGAGCCGCTCAATCGATTGTGCAGCGCGGCTCTTGCGTATGCGCCTGGGGCGGCTCTGCCATGATAAGGTGCAACGCACTACTCGGCACCAGATCAACCGATTGGGGCGGGTAGATTCGTCTCTATCACGAGTTCGTTGTCCCCGGTTTGAGGTTTTCGCCCAGTTCAGTCAGTCCTTTCGCGTCGATGTTCGTCGGATTTGCAATCATTTTCGTGTTGCGGCTGAGCATACAATCGGGCGAAAGTCGGATTTGGAGAGTCAATTTGAAAAATTCTTGCCGTGGCGTGTCACAAAAACAAATCGGGAACGTATAGGATTTTGAGGCACTAAAGCGCCTGCGCCATGCCACACAAAATCTTGCTTTGGCGGTGTGTCGACCTTACGATCGTAGGGTGACAAGCCGTTAGAATGACGTATGTGTTTGCCCGTGCGCTGACTGTTTCCGGGCCCCCCATGTTTGATGTTCCCATCTTGTTCCTTTTTGAAACCAGAAGGACAGACCATGGCTAGTTCGAACCAAAAGGCAGTCGTCGATTTTCTGGAAGCGGCCGCGAATGATCCGGCATTACAAAAGATGCTGCAGGAAGCAAAAGATATGGAATCGGTCGTCAAGATCGGTCAAGAGCGGGGCTTTGGGTTTTCAGCGGCCGATTTTGAAGCGATCGCGTCAGCCACTGTTTCAAACGACGGCGAACTCTCAGATGACGACCTGGACGGAGTGGCGGGAGGGACGACATTCCAGCAAAGGGTGACTGATTCCAATTCCTTGGAGGATGCCAATTTGCAGAACCTAAACTCCACCCAAAAAAGCAGTGCGGGTACAAGTAAGCGTTCGAGTATAAGCCAAAAAAATCATGCTCTCGCGACGAGTATCATTTCGAACATGAAATGATGAGGTCAAGGAATCCCCATTCGCGTCGTTGAACTGGCTGCACAATTCTTAACTTGATGGATCAAGAATTCGGCGAAGGACCACCCGCGTAATCGCATAAACCGGAACGACGCCTTCTTCGATCGAGAGTTTAGCCGCCAAGCTGGAATCAACCTCTAACGGCGTGTCGGAAGTATAGTAGGCGAATCGCAAACGCACGTCGTCACGCAGAGTACCTTGGGACCTTGCTCTGAGGATCTCGCGCAAGTAGTAGGACCCTTCCATTTCCATGCCGATGACATCCCAGAACGTGCGATAATAACGCAACATTTCGCCGCTTTGCATGATTGTTCCCAGCACGGTAAGCAGCGTACCGGAGTGGACAGCGCGTCCGAAATTCAGCTGCCGAAAGTCCTCTTCCGATAGGTCGCAATTGGGCACAGTGTAAAGTTCATCGTTGGTCTGTAGCATAAACCGGCTGGGCAGCAGAA
>JANQRQ010000116.1 GCA_028284485.1 Planctomycetaceae bacterium
GACGCGCACTTGGTTTCGTAACAAACGCGCTTCGGTGCGATTGGTAATCAAATTGTCCTGCTGCCGGTTCAGCGTCACCAGCACGTCATCGACTGCGACAACGGGATACCGCAGCGCCAGCGATAGCCACACGGCCCAATCATCGGCCCCCCAAATTGACTCGGGAAAGTGCAATTCCTTGAGATCGCGACGGACCATAACCGCGGAGGTCTTGATGCGCGTGCGGCATAGGAGTTCCGGCAGGCAATTTCGATCCTGCAATTCGAATCGTCCGTCGGAGAAATTGTCACGTCCGGCCTGGCCATTGTGAAACAGCGAATCGACTTCGATGGTGTCATCTCGCTGAACTTCGACATCGCAATACGTCCATTTCGCATCCGAATGCGCTTCCAGCGCTTCCGCTTGCTTGGAAAGCTTATCCTGATGCCAGCAGTCGTCGCTGTCGAGAAAGGCAATCCAGTCGCCTTTTGCTTCCTCAATTCCTCGATTCCGCGCGACAGCCGTACCGAAATTCTTTTGACGAACGACTCGGACCAAATCGCTCATTCCCTGGGCAACAATCGATGAGTCATCGTGGCTGCCATCGTCGACAACAACGATCTCCAGCGGTTGCAGGGTTTGCTCCAAAACGCTGCGCACGGCGCGGCCAATCATGCGCTGCCGGTTGAAACAGGTGATGACGACGGAAATATCCATGGGGGAAATTTCAGTAGCTATAAGTGCAAATCCGTTGAAGACGCGTTTCCTGCGTTTGATTCAATTCCGGATCGTCCGGTGATCGAATCATTCTCGGCGAATCGTAGCACAGTCAACGCGTTTCGGCGATTGCAACTGGCCGATCTGAGAACGATTTTCAGCACGCCTCAATACGAAAATCAGATTACGATCGGTTTTTAGGCCGCTTCAAGAGCAGCGACCTCAGCCGGCAACCAAGCCCGGGCGATGTGTCTAAATTTCAATCCGTGTCCAGCGCCCGTATCGGAACCACGCCCATGCCAGCATGGCGCGTACAAACACGTCGATTCCCATCGCGAGCCAGGCGCCTATCAATCCCCCATCAAAAACGATTCCGAACAGGTAGGCCAACGTCAGCCGAATTCCGAACACGCCCCCGACGTTGATCAGCAGTGGAACGACCGTATCGCCCGCTCCGCGTAATGCCAAGACATAGGTAATCGACAGCGCCAACGGAATTTGAAACAATCCAATCATGCGAAATGCGGGGATGCCGATTTCCCGAACCGTCGGGTCGGTATGCATCAAATGATAGATTCCGGGTGCGCCGAAGAAGAACAACAGCGTGATCCCCAAAGCCAGCAAGCCGCATTGACGAGCCGTTTCGTGCCCGCATTGCATCGCTCGCTCGGAATTCTTCGCGCCTAACGATTGGCCGACCATCGTGGCAGCAGCAACCCCCCAGGCGACAGCCGGCAAATAAGTAATTCCTTCAACACGGATTCCGATCATATGTGCCGCAAACGTTGCCCCCGATTTTCCGTCGGAATCGAGTCGGGCGATGATCATCAAGAAGAACAAATGCCCCAACCAGGTAATCCCACCATCGATTCCGGCCGGTCCGCCGATCCTTAGAATTCGCGCGACTTCGCCTCCGCGTAATTTCAGTTCTTTCCAGTTGATCGCCAACCCGGTCCGATCGCGCACGAGAAAGAAGACCATCAGGATCACTCCGGTCAAACGGGCGACGATTGTTCCCGCTATAATCCCGTCGATCCCCATCGGGGGAATCAATTGGCCGCCTGAAATGATTCCCGATGGCAACTTTACCCCGTAAACAAACGCCGTCGATGCGATCACGTTAGCAATACTGACAGTTCCCAAAGAGATAAGAGGCCGGCGCATGTCCCCCGAACCGCGTAATGCGGCCGCACCGACCAGGGTGACGCTGGTAAACAAATGGCCGACACCGTCGATCCGCAAATAGCGAATGACAATATCTGCTTGCTCCTTCGACATGGCCAACATTCGCGTGAATCCTGGTGCAGCGAAGAAGACCAGCACAAAGACCGCCGAACCCAGAATCACAGCCAGCGCAATCGAACGGTTTGTTATCCGTCGTGCGTCCTCAATCTGTCCGGCTCCCCAATGGCGCGCGACTAAAGCTGTGGTCCCGGTTGCCACCAAGCCGAACAGCATGCTTGCCAACCAGCCAACATAGGCCGCCAAACCGATCGCATTTGTTGCTTCTTTGCTGATCTGCCCGGCAAGAAATGTGTCGTAGAACCCGACACAGAATGACAGAAACTGCTCGAGCAACACTGGCAAGGCGAGCAGGAAAACCGTCTTCCGCAGATCGCCCGAAAGAATTTCCAGCCGCTGATTGGAGTGCCGTTCCTGAATCGAATCACTCATTCGGTAGCCCGACCCCCAATTCCGCCAGTCGGTGGCGGATCAAGCCGCCGACGATCAGGGACACGTCACGGCCATGATTGACTGTCAACGGAATCGGCTTGCCGGATGTCACCAGATAGCTGTTCTCGATCGGCAGAATCGATGTCGATTGTTCCACACCGTTTTTGCTGTAGCGCATCGTCATCGGGGCAATGCGGATATCGGAGATATCGTTTATGGGAATTGTTTTTCGAATGCCAATTCGCCCCAAATGCCAACGATAACAAAGTTCCCGCTCCGACACATCGATCGTAATCTGCCCATAAAAGACGAATAGCAGCGTAAACAGACCGCAAGCACCGGGAATCATGAACGGAACAGTGATAAGCAGAGGAAACCATCCAAAACCGGGATCAGCCGCAACTTTTGGCATCGTGGCAAAAACGACGCCGCAAAAAATCCCGATCGAGAATAACAAACACGCTGCCGCCACAACCATCGCAGTGTTTCGCACACGCCCCGAAACGAGGGCTGTGTAATGCAATACCAGCCGACCAGAGGCCTCTTCATCGATGGTGACACCGGAATCCGGCCGAAGTTCGCTTGGCGATAATTCAGGCACTTGCTTACCGATTCGGCTCGGACTCGTATCAACCGAGGGCGTCGGCAAAGCCGCTGAAATCCCCAAAAAACTGTTGATGGTTGCCACAAACCAATGTTTCTCCTCGCTCGAGAGGGCCGTGCCGAATTTGATTGTCCGATTCACCCCTTCAACGGCGACACAATAAACTGAGACGTCGTTTTCGCGATAGGCTTCAACGAGCTTCGCTTCTGTCTTGTCACCAAATATCGCCGTTTTGAGCCATGAGTATCCAAACAAGTGTCGCTGAATCGAAAGCCGATCACTCTCCAGTAGCAAAAACGATCGCGTGAACCGCATCCTCAGCCAAAAACCTGCCAAAAATAAACCCACGAGCCAGAAGACCGCAAGTACGAGCACGACGGTCCATACGTCTTTTGGAGCAGACAAAAAGGCAATCGTAACCGCGGTAATCAATCCGTTCCAAAACAAGGCGAACCAGCCCAGACTCGCAACTCGTTTCCCACCGGCGGGAATGAAGAATACCATCCGCGACTGATCAGTTTCCACCACCTGAATTTGGCTGCCTGATGGAAGATTTGTTGCCGCCGTTCCCACTTGCGGGGACGCTTGGAATGCCGCGTCTTCGCGATCAGCAAATAGTTGGTTTTCCAATTCCACACCGCAAAAGGGGCACTCCGGACGCGCGCTGGCCCGCAATTGTTCGGCATCGAGCGTAGCCCGGCAGTGGGGACAATCGATATGCGACATAGTTCTCAAACGAATGAAATACGGAGATCGATCAAAATTTGGAGAGATTCCACGCATGACCAATCGGATCAAGAGATTTAATCGCCCAGTCGAAGATCGACGAGCGTGCCCCGATCATGTCCGAAATCAGCCATTCCCTGAAATTCCAGTGACTTTTTCTTTGCGTCCCCCAATGCCACATGTCCGCGCGTCGTTTTACGTTGCGAGAACGCGAAAATCCAGGCCAGTATTGAAGAAACTTCCGAGTTGGCTATAACCGTTGTCAGTTTGGCCAACACAATTTCCCCGCGTGATCGACCAATTCGGATCTCTACATGACGCAATCGATTTTGGCAAATTGGAACGGCACGGAGATGCCGCTGGACGATGTGCGTGTCTCTGTAATGGACCGTGCGTTCCTTTTTGGCGACGCGATCTACGAGGTGCTGCGCGTCTACGGAGGCCGCACATGGCTGCACGACGAGCATTTCGCCCGATTCAAGCGAAGCTTGACTCAAGTGCAAATCCCATGCGATGCCGACCGGTTGCAAGGTCGCGTCGCGCAAACGCTACGCAACAGCGGAGTCGACAATGGAATCGTATACATCCAAGTCACTCGCGGCGTCGCGGCACGGACTCATCACTTTCCGGATTTTCCCGTCGAACCGAATGAATTGATCTACATCAAGCCGATCGACGTCGACCCTTATGCAGCCTATCGCGAGGGCGGGGCGAGCGTCATTACGCATTCTGAAACACGCTGGGCACGCCGCGACATAAAATCTGTCAATCTGCTGGCAAATTGCCTGGCAAGTCAGGCGGCCAAAGAGGCCGGTAGCATCGACGCTATTTTTGTCGCCGACGACGGTGAACTCACAGAGGGAACGCACACCAGCTTATTTGGTGTGCGTGACGGCCAAGTCCTGACATCTCCCACCGGCCCGCATATCCTACCGGGTGTTACGCGCCGCTGCGTTCTGAATTTGGCGGAGCGCGCCGGTGTACCAGTGGTTGAAGAACCGCTTCGAACGCACGAACTTTCCAATATCGACGAACTCTTCCTGACCGGCACAACGACGGAATTGCTGCCGATTACGAAAGTCGATGGGCAGGCCATCGGGAACGGGAAGCCCGGTCCGATTACCCAGCGACTCTATTCAGCGTTCGGAGCTTCCGTCGCAGAATGGTTAGAGCAGGCCGATTAGCTGCCGCGTGCGGCTGTCATTTCAACAGTCCGTCGCCGCGCAGCAAGTCAATCGCGTTGGAAAACGCCTCAACGGTTTGATCAACGTCGGCTTCGGTGTGGGCGGACGATGTCATACCGTGCCAGCCCATCCAATCGACACCGCCCAGCAACAATGCACAACGCAAAGCGTGCAGGAGTGAATCGTCAAATTTGCGATCCAATTGCTGATAGTCGTTATCGAAGGGAATGAATGAATCACCCGTCGGGCGAGGCCCTTCGTAGTCGGGATGGATTTTCACCCCGGAAAAGTCGCCGTACGCAATCCAAGCAACGCCTCTCTCATCAAACAGAGCGTTGAGACCGGCACGAAGTTGTCGCGCAATCTCACTTGCCTGCTGCGATGGCTCGCCGGTTGCGACAATCTCCAGAGCAGCGATTCCCGCCGACGCGGACAGCGGATTCGCGTTAAATGTTCCTGGATGTTTCATCTTCTTGCCGAGCGAGTTCCCAAATGCGATCGCTTCCAAGAGATCAGCACGGCCGGCAAGACAGCCGCCGGGCAGCCCACCTGCGAGAACCTTAGCGAGCGTCGTCAAATCGGGCACAATGTCGTAGTACGCTTGTGCCCCACCGGGGTGGACGCGAAAACCGCTGATCACTTCGTCCATAATCAAGATGACACCACGTTCAGCGGTCAATTGACGAAGCTGTTGTAGAAACCCTCCACGGACCGGGACAACGCCCCAGCGTCCGCCGGTTCCTTCTAAAATCACACAAGCGGGATCGTGCTGATCAATTGCTTGCGCAGTGGCTTCGATGTCATTGGGAGGCACAATGACCAGATCGTCAAAAACTCCCGTGGGAATTCCCGGCGTTTGATACGCTTCCGCTGCATGCGGAGGATCGGCGGCCGGTATCAACGTATCGTGCCAACCATGAAAGTTGCCTGCAAACTTCAGAACCTTGGATTTGCCGCTCACAATGCGGGAGACTCGCAGCGCCATGAGGGTCGCTTCGGTTCCGCTACTTGTGAAGCGAATTTTCTCCGCCGATGGAACCAGCTGCTGGACAAGCTGTCCCCATTCCAATTCCAGCCGATGGCAGGCCCCCGGGTGCGTCGCGAGCGCCATTTGGCGCTGCACCGCATCGACAACTTCGGGCCGGCTGTGTCCGAGCAAAAGAGATCCGTGGCCGACCCAGTAGTCGATGATTGTATTGCCATCGACGTCGAATTTTTGCGAGCCCGCCGCTCGATCGATATAGACCGGAAAAGGTCTCAAATAGCGACTATCATGCGTGACACCGCTGGGAAACAGCGTGCATCCTTGCTGATACAAATCGGCCGATGTCGCAAATTTTTCCCGGTAGGCGGCCTCAATTTGCTGTGCTGCAGTTTGTGGCATCTTGCCTCGCCTTATTCGCCAATGGGAACATTGAAGTCACCGGCCAGATTTCGCCACATCGAATGCACATGATTGGCGCTGTCCTGGGTATTGTTGTACTCAATGAGGAATGTCGGGCCTTGGACTCGATAGTAGTGCCGCTCGTTCAATTCAGAGCTTCCCCACCAGGCGAAATAAATATTCTGCGTCCCAGCATCGATAATGCGGCTCCGGCGCTCCTGCACCACATCGGCCGGCATGTTTTTCAGGTACTCTCCAACCAATTCGCGCATCAAGTTCTTCTGGTCGCTCGACATCTCAGACAATGGCAAACCAACCGGATCCGTTGTTTCAGGCTGCGCCACTCCGCCACCCCGCAAGTCATCGGGGGCCTCTTTCTCGATCCAGGCCACTTCTTGCTGTTCCGGTGTGCACAACTTGAGAATCTGTCGGGCAATATCTTCCTCTGGACCTAACACCCGAATCTGTCGTCCTGGGCCCGCAGCAACACTGCCCGGATTCGCCCCGAAGAATTCCGGCGTGCTCGACGCGACTTTTCCGTCGACAATTGTGTAATTCAACGAAATATGATGCCCCTCGACTCGCCAGCCCCAGGTTCCGGTCGGTCCCGGTTCACCGAAGACACTGAGATAATACTTCGTAGGATCACGGCGCTCACGGCGTTCCGCGCGGTCTCCACCTTCCAAGAGATAAAGCAACTCTTCGAGGCTCATAATGTTCAATGTTTGATCGTATCCGGTTTCGGACAGACCACTGGCGATGAATTTCAAAGCCGCGGCCAAAGATTCGCCTTCCAGCGCTTTCAAAGGCAGTCCGTTTCGTTCACGGGGAATGAAGTGCCAGTTCAACCGCTCTTCATCGTCGAATTCGAAAGTGGCCTGCGACTTTTGTTCCGGCGTCAACGTCGCCAGGAACGCGTTGGCTGCATCCGCCATACCAATCGCCGATGACTCGTTTGTCTGCAGTTTCGCCGACAAAAGGGCGCCCATGGCCACAACAACAACCGTGGAAAGTGCGATTTTTCGAGTGTGCATCTTATGAAATCCTCGCCACTGTATGTTTATTTCAACTTCTACCCTTCACAGACGCCAGAATGTTTGGGCTACAAAACGATTGAAATCATCCGGGTGGCCAATTCAGCCCACGGCCACCGATTAAGTGCAAATGCAGATGGTCGACAGTTTGACCGCCTTCTGCACCGCTGTTTATGACGACCCGAAATCCGTTCTCGAGGCCGAGTTCGCCTGCCAAACGGCGTGTCACAGAAAGAAGATGCCCCAATAGATGGCTGTCCTCATCTGCTGCCGTCGCCAATGATGCAATTTCCTTCTTGGGAATCACCAAAACATGGGTCGGTGCTTGCGGATTGACGTCACGAAATGCTAGACACTTGTCGTCTTCGAAAACGATGTCCGCTGGAACTTCTTTGTCGATGATCTTCTTGAAAATCGTCATCGGCTACAAACCTTCAATCATCCGTGCCCTGTCAGGGCGCTATTTGTGGATTGTGCGTCATGCAAATCCGCCCGAAACCCTGTGGAATTTGGGCTCCACTCAGATTGTTCGACCCGAAAACTGAAATTGACGCAATACGGGTCGGTTGTACGATTGGCAAACTCCCTGCACGTTACCAAAACCGGGTCACTTTCTCAAACTGCTGCCGAAACCGATTGCTGCACAAGTCGTTACAAGCCGTTCTTAAGAATCGCGCCAACGAGGTAGGCGAGGGCAGCAGCGCATCCGCCCATGAGCAGCGTTTCCAATCCCGATCGATACCAACTCTGTTCGACGAAGGCCGATTTCAATGCCCCGACTAAAAAGAAGGCCACTCCCGTCATTGTCGTGCTCAGCCAAAACAACTCTTGCTCGGCGAATTCTGCTGTCGTAAGCAAAGTGAACGGGAGTAGCGGAATCACGCCAATCGCAATAAATGCGACGAATGTCACCAGGGCGGCCCGAATGGCGGATGGCCCGTCGAGAGTTAGCCCCCATTCGTCCTTCAGCATTGTTTCGACCCACAGTTTTCGGTCGCGGACGATCACGTCGACCACCTGTTCCAACAGGTCCCCCTCGAAGCCCTTTTGTCGAAAAATCTCGCGAACTTCCTGAACTTCTCCTTCCGGAATGTGGTCGATGTGCATTTCCTCGGTTTTGCGGGCCCGCTGCAGGATTTGCTCGTCGGCCTTCGTTCCCAAATAGTTGCTGATTGCCATGCTGAAGCCGTCGGCCAGCAGATTTGCAAAGCCCAGAATCACAATCACCTTGGCAGAAAGCGCTGCCCCCACCACGCCCGACACAACGGCAAAGGTTGTCACGCAACCGTCAATCGAGCCATAGACAAAATCTCGAAGATAACTCGACCCAGGTTGTCGGCTGATCCGCTCTGCAACGGCCGATTTCGTGTGTTCCTTTTGAAGCTTGTTGATATCCGGCTCGGGAATTGGTTTGGCCATCTTTCAGTCTTTCGAATTCGGTAGACGAGTACGCCGCACGACTGACGAGTAATCGCCGACGCAGGAGCACAATGCGTGCCCTGTGTGCGAGGAGCCTCAACTCCACTTCTACCGTATTCTGCGATCTTCAGCCATCATGCCTGCAGCAGACGCCGCAAACACCTTCGGCAAGCCGCCTGATTCGGGAATTGGGGCCTCAACCAGCGCGCCAGATATGTGCGAATGGCCATGGCTGCACGACGCCCGATCAATGGATCCTGCGGCGACGGCGCTGGCATCTCTGGCTGACCCACGCAGACTAGCAGTCGCTGATCAACCGCGGGATTCGATGGGCCATCCGTATCGACCACATCCTCGTCGAGACCGAATCTGCAAACGCGTCGAATACGAATCGTTCGACGAATAGTAACGGTTGTATCAATCGGACTGCCTCACGTCGGTACAAAAATCGGGGGTCGCATTGCGCTGACCCCGCGTTTTTGAACTACGCTTTTGCTGAGTTTTTGAACCCAATGATTGAAAAATGCGCAGAACGCCGCTTTGGCGACCCCCCATTCTTATGTCGAATCAACGCAAAAAGACGTACGTCGACAAAAATGTCCAAGGCGCAATTCTGATGCGCCTTGTCATGCATTGGTCACTGTTCCTGATTGCCGGTGCAGCATTCTTGTACTTCATCGAATTGCTGGGGCCGGCACCGCATGAAGCCGGAAAAAACGTTCTGAACCGGCACGCGCCAACTGTCTTAGTGGTACTTGCACTTGCGCCGATATTTCTTCGGGACCTTAGCCGTCTGACCAACCGATTCGCAGGGCCGATGGTTCGCCTGCGTGCTGCCCTGCGAGAATTGGCCGAAGGCGGAGATGTCGCACCAATCAAGTTTCGTGATCACGATTTCTGGAAAGAAATCGCCGACGATTTCAACCGCGTCCTTGAACGAGTTCAGACGACGTCAAACGACGTCGAACATGATGACGATGTGAAATCAACTGAATTGATTGAGTCGGAATCGATCCATGCGTAGTCGTTCACAAAAATACTGCACACCAACCGGTCGACGCGGAATTGCCGCTGTCGAATTCGCCGTTGTTGCGCCGATGTTTGTTCTCCTACTAGCCGGAATCATGGAATTCGGTCAGGCATTCCGCATCGAGCATATGCTTTCGAGCGCCAGCCGCCGGGGTGCCCGTACGGCCGTCATCAACGGGTCGACCACAACGCAAGTCGTGCAGAAGGTCAAATCGCAGTGCGTCGAGACCCTCGGAGTGAAGGACACCGATGTTTCCGTCGAAGTGACTGTGAACGGGAACACAACGACCGACCTGAGCAAGGCCAAAGGTGGCGATGAAATTGATTTGACGGTGAGTATTCTCTACTCCAAAGCCGGTGTCGGTTTCTTCGCCAGTATGTTTGCGTCCTCGACGCTGTCTTCAACTTGCACATTCGAACACGAGTAAGTCATGCAGAACCCCCACTGCGAGACCGCTAACAACCAGAAACGCCGGGGAGCCATCGCTGTGCTCTCTTCGCTGTGCTTGGTCGTCGTTGTCGCTTTTCTGGCGTTCTCTGTCGACTTCGGTTACATCGTCGTGGCTGAAAGCGAATTGCAGAATGCTGCCGATGCCGGAGCATTATCCGGTGCCAGGGCTTTGCATTATGGCAGAAACCACGCCATCAATGCTGCCGTGCTATGGGCCGAAAAAAATGTCGCCGCCGGCGAGAATGTGGACCTCGTGAGCGCAGAGGATGTCGAAATCGGCGTTTGGAATG
>JANQRQ010000120.1 GCA_028284485.1 Planctomycetaceae bacterium
ATTGTGGAATTCTTGTTTCAGCGAAAACTGCTCTCCGTAACTGTTTGCACCGAAACGCTTTCAGCCGGCATGAATCTGCCGGCACGTTCGGTCGTCATGACAGCCCTATTAAAGGGCCCACCGGGGAAAAAGAAATCGGTCGAACCCAGCGTCGCCCATCAGATCTTTGGGAGGGCGGGCCGACCTCAATTCGACGACCGCGGATTTGTTTACGCACTCGCCCACGAAGATGACGTAAAAATTCTAAGGTGGAAGGAAAAGTACGACTCGATTCCAGAAGACACCAAAGATCCTGCGTTGATCAAAGCCAAAAAGGCCCTCAAGAAAAAGGCACCGACACGCCGTAAAACAGAGCAATACTGGGACGAAGGCCTGTTCGAACGTTTAAAGGCCGCCAAGCCAGGCAACCTGGCCAGCAACGGCCCCCTGCCCTGGAGACTACTCGCATATCTGTTGCAGATCTCTCCCGACGTCGATCGCATCCGCTCGGTCGTAGCGAAACGGCTAATGGACTCGAAGCAGTTACAGCAAGCGCGGAAATCTCTGAATCAAATGCTGATGGCGCTCCATACCGGCGGATTTGTAACGCTGGAACCGGAACCACCTGAACCTGCTGCCGATGAGGCGGAACCGAGCGAAGATTCGAACGCAACGACTGCGCCGGAGAAAAAAACCACCGGTACCCTCGGAATTCTGCTCGCCGAAGCGCAAAAGAATTTGGAGACTCAGTTAAAGAAGAACCAACCAAAAGCAGACTCCGCAGACGATCCCGGCCGGGTCGCTACGTCTCAGGAATATTCGCCCACGAAGGCTCACCCCAATCCACAATTGTCGGAGTTATTAGTCTTTCGCAGCATCCACCCGCTGTATGGAGCGTTTCTGATCCAGCATCTGGGGAAGGCGGACCTCAACGAACGCATTCAAGCACTCGAAAGTACGTTGGAGTTTCCCGGTTCTGTTGCGAAGTCGGTACGTGTGCCGCCGCCGGAACAACTGCCTCACGGTCCGTTGTCGCTCGAATTCCTTCATCCGGAATTGCTCAAGCGCGGACTCGCTACCGAAGCCGAACTCGTCGGTAAATCGGACGACGATGACGACGACCGCTGGGGACCGAGAATGCTGACGTTTGCGGAGAAAATGCGGCTGCTTTTCGAAGCGGAATTTCCCGAAGTCAAAAACCTTCGCATCCAACCGGTGTGGGCCGTGGGAGAAATGCTCCGATTTCATGGAGATTTCAACAAATGCATTTCGAGTCTGCAATGTGCAAAGCAAGAGGGAATCATTTTTCGTCACGTCTTGCGTTTTATTCTTTTGGCAGGAGAGTTTTCGCAACTGACTCCCCCGGAGATCGAACCAGCGGAATGGGCCGCCCAATGGAAGGAGGTCACAGACATGTTGACGGAGGGTTGCCGACAGGTTGATCCGGAAAGCACAGATAAGATGATTGAAGATTCTCATGCAGCCGACATCGTCGAAGGCGAATCGGCACTCTGAACGGAAATAGTTTGGCCGTGAATGTCTCGGTCAATGTCACTCGTACCGACGACTTCACTTGCCATGTCTGCTTCACTCCGCGAAGTCGAGATTCCTCCGCTGGGAAAAGTATGCCGCCTTGGTCTAGCGACCCGCGGGAATACCCACCTGCCGGAGCATTCGATTCACACGGCTCTCGACGCCGGTGTGAATTACTTGAACTGGTGCGGACATCGTGACGGGATGCGGGAAGCCGTTCGCAATCTCGGCGACCGACGTTCATCGGTCTCTGTTGCGGTCCAGTTCCATGCCAGAACTGCCGACAACGCCGCACGCGAGTTGGAGTCGATTCTGATCGATTTGCAGACTGACTACTTGGATGTCGTCACGTACTACTATGTCGAGCACCAACAGGAGTGGGAGACAATTAGCTCACCCGACGGCGCAGCCAAAACCCTTGAAGCAGCGAAGGCGGACGGCCGTGTTCGCATGGTCGGCCTGACTAGCCACCAACGCACGCTTGCAGCCTCGGCTGCATCAAGCGGTCACCTGGACCTGTTAATGATTCGCTACAACGCCGCACACCGAGGTGCCGAGCAGGATGTATTTCCGACGACATCCGCGCGAGAAATACCTGTTGTCGCATTTACCTGTATGCGGTGGGGCGCGCTACTAAAGCCAACCTCGGAAGATCCTCCGAAATTAGAGCCTCCTTCTGCCCAGGATTGCTACCGGTTTGTCCTGCAAAACGACAACGTGTCCGTCGCCCTCATGGCCCCTAACGACGATGCAGAATTGCGGCAAAACCTTTCAATTGTTGAGAATTGGCGAGACCTCTCCCGAACGGAATTCGAGCGGATCGCTGAACATGGTCAGCGCGTTCGCCGGCTTGCCGGTCGTTTTCCCTAATAGGACTCCGAACTGACGATGCTCAACTGAAGGGGCGGCCGATGGCCCGCAACAGTCGAACTTGTGCTTGGTTATAGGCAATAACAGCCGCCAAATAGCCCTCACGAGCCTCGACGATGGCATCGACCGCCTGAACGGCTTCCAACGGCAAACCTTCCAATGCGCGAATTCGGGCGATGTTTTGATCGTACGACTCGACGGCCTGCTCAATATTCTGACGCGCGAGTTCAATCTGTTCGTGGCGAGTTTGAACCTGATAGAACGCCTGCATGACCTCCATCGCCACGACGTCGCGAATGCGGTAGTCGTCAATGATCGCTTGACGGAATTGGCTTCCCCGTTGATCCTGGGCCGCTTGCACGCCGAATCCAAGATTCCTCACCTGCCAAACCGCTAACGCATCGAAGTCGGCACGACCATCCAATTGATTCAGATTATCATTAACGCCACCACCGAATCCGCCGGCTGAGGCTCCTAAATAGAGGTTCGGAATAAACGGGCGCCATTTCTCGGCGAGGTATCGTTCTTGGCTGGCGCGCATTCTGGAATGAGTCTCGTGAACCTCTGGTCGCGCATTGCGTCCATGATCAATCAAGATTGACAGGTCGACATTGGTATCGACCAGTTCAACAGGCAAAGGTTGCTCTTCGAGCGGAAACAAGACGGAGTTGGGATCCATTTTGCTAGGATCCAATTGCAGAATGCGGGCAAGTTCGGCAGAAGCCACTCGGATATTCATTTCCGCCGTGAGAATACTCTGTTCGCGAGTATTCTTAACCACGTTGGCTCGCGCGATATCGGCTTGAGATCCTTTCCCCGCGGCGACAAACGATTCCGTGAGATCGAGTACTTCGCCGGCGTTGACATCGTTTGCACGCGCAATCGCCAGTTGCGCTTGTGCGCCGACGAGGTCGTAATAGGCTAACGATGCCGCCATCGCCGTATCGTTGAATGTCGCCGACTGTCTGGCCTGCTCGGCACAAACAAGCTGTTTGGCAGCTAACGGCTCGAAAATCGCGTCGGCCAAAGAAAGATCGACAAACAAGCGAGCCGGGCCGCCTGCTCCACCGGTCAGCGGCGCGTTATTAACTCCCGCCCCGCCTCCAACAAATAACGAGTTACGACTAACATCGATGACTTGGCCGGGCGTCGCCTGAATTTGGCCTTCGTGTTTGGTATATCCGATGCCCGCATTCAATGACGGAATCCACATCACGCGAGCCGCTTGCCATGTCGCGTACGCTTCGTTGACCCGTTCCGCTGCCAGGCGTACGCCCCAGTTGTCGGTCCCCGCCAATCGAAGGACTGTCGGAAGATCGATGGGGTATTGATTGGGCATGGAACCCAATGTTTGGTCAAACTCCCCCTCTTGCCCTTCGGGGGCCGGCGGCGGGACTGGAGTCAGTTCTGTTGATGAGGCTTGAATAACGGTTTCGACATCCGACGGGGAAACGAAGGGATCTTCCGCCTGCTCGAAAAATGCAGAGTCCGAATCGAACGGGTCTTCAAAATCCTCGTCGAACAAATCTCCCAGCGCTTCGTCTGTCTCCTCGACAATTGTGCGGGATTCGTCGGAGTAATTGACCGGCACACCTGCCTCGGTGTGCGGAGTTTGAGAATCTATGGCCGTTTCCGAATCGAACGGTTCGGCATCGAATGGTTCAGCGAAGTTCGTTGCTTGGAAGTCAGCAATCGATGCGTCCTGTCCCAAATCGACTGTCTCGTCGACTGGAATCGAATCAACCGAAGACGAAATCCGGCCCGGGCGCTGTGCTAATCGGCGTGTCTTGCCGAACCGTTTAGGACCCGAAGTTGTGACTGAATCGACTGTGCCGGTTATCGCAGTTGTGCCGAATCGATTATTTCGGCAGCCCAATGCGACGCTCACCATACAAATGAGCGCAATCAGGCAAAAACGGCGTCGATGATCCTTCATCGTGCAGTTCCTCCTTGCGGGCGCTGCCCCCTTTGGCAGTCCCGTAGCAGTTGTATCGGCGGATTCGATTACAATTCGACTCCGGGCTGTGGCAGTGGCGCCGATATTTCCAGCTTGCGGCTGCGTCGTGCAGGTTGTAGGGCTTTGCGCAGACAGACCGGATCTGACCATTGTTCTAACTGATCCGGTTCTTGCGGCCGCAATCCGCCTTCCCTGTTAGTGGTAGAGACGAGCAACGCAGCTCGGTTGCCATGGTATCCAATCTGAGCTAACCGGACTCGATCGTTGTTGCGTTGCAGTAAGTGGCCTTTTCAAACTCGCGGACGTTCATAGAAATGATATCGACCGACGGTAGCAATCCTTTGAGCGTGCGGACGACTTGCTCCGATAGCTGCTTTTTCTGCTCTTGAGTGCGGCCCTCCATGATGTTGGCAAACACATGGACGAAATGCTGGTGGTTGTCGACGTTCAGGTAGTCCACGTAGGGATTGAGCCGAACTTTGATTCCACCGACGCCGCTCCGCGCAAATAGATCAGTCGACTCCGCTGCTGAGTAGACCGACCGCATCAATTCCTCGGGCTCCGCCAGGCTAAGGATGGATTCCGAGCAGTCAATGACAAAGTGTGGCATGGTTCGATTCTCCGACATCTGGCCAAGGAAGTACGCCATGGTGGCAGCAGTTCGCGGCATTGGTTTGCAACCATCGTCTGTTCATGACAAGTGTTAAGCAAGGCCCGCACCGAAGCGAAATGCTGACTGGACGTTCGGAGAAGTTTCGGGCTGATGTTGATTGCCACCTTCAAATGGTATGACACCGGGAGCCCCAACGGTTATTCTCGAAGTTGAGACAACCGGCTGCCTTTGAGTCATCGCTGGCAACGTCGGGCATATCGGCAATCGACGTGCACCCAACCGGGCATTTTCGTCGTGTGCTTTCAAGAGACCGACCGATTCCGTTCGCCAGCTGTCGAATCGACAATCGAGAACATCTTGGAGACCTCATGTATCGAACCGTCCTGCTTTCGGCCACCGTCTGGCTCGCGATGGTAAGCGGGGCCCGAGCCCAGCAGGTGCCCGACCTCTCTTACAATCCGCCGATTCCAAGACCCGCTTACGAATTGGGGAAAGGACCGTCCGTCGCCATCGACGAGGCGCATCACAACTTCCACACTTCCGAAAACCGCTACAGCCCATTTGCCAAGCTGCTTAGGCGCGACGGCTACCGCGTCTCCGGCTTCAGCAAGCCGTTTAGCGCCGACTCGCTGAAGAATATCGACGTCCTGGTGATCGCCAACGCGCTCCACGAGCGGAACGCGACCGATTGGTCATTACCAACTCCGTCGGCATTCACAGAGAATGAAATCGCCGCTGTCCGCACGTGGGTCGAACAGGGCGGGTCGTTGTTTTTGATTGCCGATCACATGCCGTTTCCCGGGGCAGCAAACGACTTGGCCAAAGCCTTTGGTGCGAATTTCAGCAACGGGTATGCGCGGCCCGGCCACCAGCAACCAGGAATAGGTGACACTTTTGAAGAAGCAACCGGCCTCAAGAAGAGCGCCGTGACACGAGGCCGCTCGGATGACGAGAAGGTTACGAAAGTCACGACATTCACTGGCTCGGCGTTCCAGCCACCGGAAGATGCAACTCCGGTAATGGTATTCGGTGCCGGATCGGTTTCACTGGAGACGACACAGGGGGGACGACTCCCACCCGACACACCACGGGTGGACATCGAAGGTTGGTGCCACGGGGCACTTTTGAATGTCGGCAAGGGGCGGCTCGCTTTGTTCGGAGAAGCCGCATCGTTCACCGCTCAGCTTTCGGGACCAAATCAGCAGCGCAAAATGGGCATGAACCATCCCAATGCCGACCAGAATTATCAACTGCTACTGAACGTTTTGCATTGGCTGACTCGAGTCGAAGGGATGCCCGACTAGAGCGAGCCCCCCGAACCGGGTTGTGTTTGTATTCGAGCCATCAATCGATGTGACCACACAATGCATCAGAGGGTTTGGGGACCAACTCTTAAGAATTGCCCTCACACACGACCGACCGCTGCCAACTTCTGGGGATCGACAAATTGCGAGATTTCCTTCCAATACTGCTGACCCTCTTGACAACTCCCGCCGCGGTTTCTGCCGATCAATTACCGAATATCGTCTTTATCCTGTCGGACGACCAAGGATACGGCGACCTCGGTTGCTACGGCTCGACGAATATCGCAACTCCAAATATTGACAAGCTCTGCGCAGAAGGGATGAAGTTCGAAAGCTTCTATGTGCACAACCGGTGCTCGCCCACACGGGCCGCGTTCATGACCGGCTGTCACGCTCAACGCGTGGGAGTAGGAAAAGTGATTTATCGGCGGGACAAGGCCGGGATCAATGCAGAAGAAATTACGATCGCTGAACAGTTGAAGAAAGCCGGATATGCGACGGGAATCGTCGGAAAATGGCATTTAGGTGAATACGAGGTGTTCAATCCGGTCAATCACGGTTTCGACAGCTTCTTTGGATTCATGGAGTACGATGACGATCGCTCGACTGCAATCTATCGCAATAAAGAAATTGCTGAACGGATCAAAAGCAAGACCGACGGCCGGCACTCCCCCAAATTGCTTTCCGCTGGAATCGAGTTTATACGGGCCCACAAGGATCACCCGTTCTTCTTGTACTACGCCTCGCCACTACCACACACGAAATGGCGACCGAATTCCAAGTTTGCTGGAACATCGAAACAAGGCACCTACGGCGATGTGATACAGGAAATAGACTGGCAGGTGGGCGAGTTGATGGGCACGCTCGATGAATTGGCACTTACTGATAACACGCTCGTCGTCTTCACGTCTGACAACGGTCCGCAACTCAATGTCGACGGTCATGGGAGCTCTGGCATTTTGCGAGATGGAAAGTGGACCAACTTCGAAGGTGGAATTCGGGTCCCCTGCATTATGCGCTGGCCCGAAGTTATTCCGGCTGGTTCGGTCAACAACCAGATCGTCGGAATCATCGATATGCTTCCCACATTTTGCTCACTAGCCGGGGTCGATGCCCCTTCTGACCGAGTCATCGACGGACGCAACATTCTTCCGTACATGCAGGGATACAAGGGCGATTCGCCGATTCACGAAATTTTCTTCGTTCCGGGGGCGACGATTCGCTTCGGCGACTGGAAGCTGTTGGTCAGATCGCAAAAGCCGGGTGGCAACAAGTCCGATGTGAGAGGCAAAACGAATCGCGTACCAGCCGAGGCTGGCTCCCTGTTCAATCTGGCGGAAGACGCTGGGGAAACCACGGATGTTTCCGACCAATACCCAGAGATTGTCGCCGAACTGAGAGGTAGAATGGACGCAGCCATGCAGGAACTTGCCGCGAATTCGCGGCAGATTGGCAGACTTCCCGATATTAATGATGCGGCCGGTGAGACTCAGCCGGGCGATCGGTCGTCAGAACGGTAAGACATCTGAAGTAAAGTCGCCAGCAATCAGAGAGACTGAGAATGACGAAGTTCGATGACACTCGATTCAAGGGATTGGCAAGCACATTTGCGACATTCTGCGTTATGTTGTGCGGCATCTGCTCTGCCGAATCGAATCGCGAGAACAAGAAGGACATTTTGTTTATTGCCATCGATGACCTCAATGACTGGCCGACATCCTTCGGAGGTTACCAAGGAAGAAGCCTGACACCCAACATCGACCGGTTGGTCAGCCAAAGTTTGAAATTCTCGAATTCCTACTCCGCAGCGACCCAGTGCTCCCCTTCACGTAATGCCTTGTTCTGGGGCATGCGCCAAACCACGACCGGCTATTATCAAAATGGCGCAGATTCGACGGGGTCGGAAGCGATGAAGAAATATCCACCATTCACGACGTACTTCCAACAACAAGGATACGAAGTGAAGGGCGCTGGAAAGCTCTATCACGGAGCACCCTATTGGCATCGATTCTATACCGACACGAAACATGACCCTGGTGTCAAACAAAAGATGGCACGCAAGAACCTCAATGGTCTGGGTGGGGCGCTGGACTGGGGTGCCATCGATATCACACGAGAGGAGATGTATGACGGCAGGAACGCCAGGTATATCGCCGGCGAAATCCGCAAGCACCACGAAAAACCGCAATTTTGGTTGTTCGGAATCTTTAAGCCACACGAACCCTGGTATCTACCACAGGAGTACTTAGACAGACACCCTCTGGATCGCATCGTTCTTCCTGAAATCGGCGAGGAAGCGAATGCCAAATTGCCCGAAGCCGCAGCGAAATACATTGGACGCGGCTTTAAGAATACAATTTTGCCCTCGGGACAATGGCCTCAGGGTGTGCAAGCCTACCTGGCAGCGATCTCATTGGCGGACGATTGCCTCGGCGATGTGTTGGATGCCCTCGAAGCAAGCGGCAAGATGGAAAATACCATCATCATCTTGTGGTCGGATCACGGGTGGCATTTAGGCGAGAAAGGTCATTGGCGAAAGACGACGCTGTGGCAGGAAGTCACTCGCAACATTCTCGCGATCCACGTGCCCGGTATGACGAAGCCAGGCAGCGAGTGTCAACGTACGGTCGATTCCATCGACCTCTTCCCCACTTTATGCGAATTGGCTGATGTGCCTGTTCCCGACCAACTTGAGGGCCACAGCTTGGTTCGTTTGCTTCAAGATCCTTCGGCCACGTGGGATCATCCCGCAATTACGATAGCGCTGCCAGGCGATGCTAATGTACGCACGGAAAAATGGGCCTACATTCGTTACTCAAACGGCGATGAAGAACTCTACGACATGACAAAAGATGAAATGCAGTGGAACAATCTCGCCGCAAATCAAGAGTTTGAATCCGTGAAAGCTCAGCTCAAGAAATTCATACCCGAGCATAAAGCCAACTATTTTGGAATAAAGAATTGAATTGAGGATGACGCGAACAGTATGAGATTACGCCTTACAGAGCCACGACTCCTAATGTTGCTACGAAAACTGTCACCACTTCTTTGCTGCATTTTTCTGACAGCATTTGTGTCGACGACTTCCGCCGCAGACAATCGACCAAACGTCCTGTTCCTCGCGGTTGACGACATGAACGACTGGATCGGCTGTCTGGAAACGACGCCGCACGCCATCACACCGAATATCGATCGACTCGCTCAGCGCGGTGTGAACTTTACCAATGCCCACACAGCCGGTGTGTTCTGTGCCCCCAGTCGCGCGGCCATCTTTTCCGGTCAATTTGCCTCCACAACCGGTTGCTACGAAACACCGTACTATTTTGCCAACCACCCGGAAATCGAATCGCTGCAGGTCAGCTTTGCTAAAGCCGGCTACACTACGCTTGGTGCAGGCAAGCTGTTCCATCATCCGGCCGGCGCCATCGACCAAAGAGGCTGGAGCGAGTTCTTTTTGCGCAACCAGATTCAACGAGAAAGCGGCTGGCCGCTGGAATCATGGAGTGAAGAAACTCCTGTTCCTCAACCGTTCCCGGCAAGCATCTACAACAAAGGTCAAAAGTTTAAGGCGGGCCTATTCCTCGAGTGGGGTGGCATTCCCAATGACAAAGAGGGAGAGATGGCCGACACGATTCGAGTCAATTGGGCCGTCGAGCAACTGCAGAAGAAACACGATACGCCGTTTTTTCTCGCCTGTGGACTCTACGCCCCGCACTTTCCGAACTACTGCCCTCAGAAGTACTTCGATCTTTACGATTCGGCGGACATCGAACTGCCACCGATGCGGGACGACGACTTAGTGGACCTGCCACCCAAGATTCGCCGGAAGTGGGAAAACCGGAAGCGTCAGCATCACGTCAAGTTAGTCGAACTCGACGCCGTTGATGATGCGATCCATGGCTACTTGGCATGTATTAGTTATGCCGACGCCATGCTGGGCCGCGTGCTGAATGCGTTGAGCTCGAGCCCATACGCTGACAACACGATCGTCGTATTGTGGAGTGACCACGGGTATCACCACGGCGAAA
Source organism: Planctomycetaceae bacterium (assembly GCA_028284485.1). Taxonomy (GTDB): domain Bacteria; phylum Planctomycetota; class Planctomycetia; order Planctomycetales; family Planctomycetaceae; genus JANQRQ01. The sequence goes on from JANQRQ010000120.1 coordinate 10,285, forward strand.
AAGGCAATTGGGGAAAACACACGCTCTGGGAACGCACATCGAATGTGCCGTTCATCTGGGCCGGCCCTGGGGTCGCCGAGAGTGCAAAGACCGACGTGACGGCCAGTCTGATCGACATCTATCCGACGCTGATTGAGATGTGTGATTTGCCGAAACCCCAGCAGCGACTCGAAGGCTACTCCCTCGCGGCAACACTCAAGAATCCATCGGCAGCGATGGATCGAGATGTGTTTTTGCCATTCATCAATCCGGGTGAATACGCCATCATCAGTCGCAAGTGGCGATACATTACTCATGGTGAAGATGGCGAAGAACTCTACAACGTTCGAGAAGATCCCAACGAGTGGAATAACCTCGCATTGGACGACAAGTATGCAGCCGTGAAGACTCGACTTCGCAAGTCCGCTCCGGATTCCTTTGCCGCCCCCGAGCCAAAATTCAATACCCGCAAAGATCTTGTAGTAGACGGCGACTCGTTTCATTGGGCAAAAGGACAGGGGAACTACATTCCACTGCCCAAATACCGCCCGTACACGTCCACTGATCCCTCTGCGTCCGAGGATTGAGTTGTAAGAGGACCTGATCGACTGCGATCATCCAGAGCTGTTTTTGTAAACGACAATGCTGACACGGTGCTGCAAGCAAAACAACAATCAATGCGAAACCTGATGAATCCCCCAATTCAAATCCTCGTACTCGTCGCATTATTTCATTCGGCTTTCGGGCCGTCGTTGACATTCGCCCAAAAGCCGAATGTCTTGTTCATCGTTTGCGACGACTTGAACACACATGTTTCGACTTCTGGTTATCCGCACATCCAAACACCAGCGTTCGATAAACTTGCGGCAGCGGGGATGACGTTTCGACGAGCCTATTGCCAATACCCGGTTTGTGGGCCATCGCGCGCTTCGTTCCTGCACGGTCTCTATCCGCAGTCGACCGGCATTCTCGACAACACAGCCGACATTCGTGTTGTTCGCCCGGGAACGGTCTCGATGCCACAGCGTTTCAAAGCCTCGGGCTACTGGACGGGAGCTGTCGGCAAAGTTTTTCACAACGCAAAGATCGATCCCGGCGAAGTGGCGTGGGATCAAGTCCTGCGTTTCGAGAACGATGAATTGCCGATGGTCACTCCGGTTCGAGAGAAGTTTGAAGCGGAACACGGCTCAATTTCCAAAGGCAAAACGCGCCGCATGTGGCGTGAATTCTACCCCACGATCGCAACTCAGACACAGGGCCAAAAACCGGGCTACGGGCCAACCGGCCTCAGCGATCGACAGCACAAAGATGGAAAAAACGTACGGCAGATTAAAGAGTGGCTGTTGAGCAATTCCAGTGGCGACAAACCGTTCTTCATGGCCTGCGGCATCCATAAACCACACGGTCCGTTTCTCGCGCCAGACAAGTATTTCGCGATGTACCCAAAGGCGGAATTGCAGTTCACACCTGCTTCACTGGAGTTCTGGAAGACCGTGCCGAGGATCGCTCAAACGAAACGTTACGAAGGATTTGGCTTTGAATTCGGCGTCGAAAACGATGACCTCCGCCGCGAGTTCATGCAAGCCTATCATGCCTGCATCACATTCATCGATGCGCAGATCGGAATCATGCTTGACGCACTGCGGCAAAGCGGGCATTGGGACGACACGATTGTTGTGTTGACATCCGATCACGGGTATCTGCTGGGTGAAAAATTCATGTGGGGCAAAGTCATGCTCTTTGAAACATGTGATCGCGTGCCTCTAATCATTCGCGTGCCAAAGTCAATCAAAGATTTAGCGACCACGCCTGGGTCATCGAGTGAAGGCTTGGTTGAACTTGTCGACCTGTACCCGACTCTCGCCGAACTCTGTGGTGTTATGCCGCCGCCAGAACTACAAGGGCGGAGCATTGCTCGAATGCTACGTGACCCATCGTCCGACGGAAAAGAAGTGGCCTATACCGTCGTGACTCGTGGACAAGAACTCGGAAAGGCGATTCGGACTCAACAATTTCGATACACCTTATGGCCAACCGGCGAGGAACTTTACGACCTTGTGGCTGATCCACAGGAGCGTACGAATCTTGCAAGTTCGCAGAAGTACACCGAAATCCTTCGGACGCTGAGATCAAAGCTAGACAACCTTGAACAGTTCGCGATTTCCCAGAAGCGCTAGCACCATCGGAACAACAATCATCCGCTCGCCTCTGACCCAATGAAAGTTCTACCACCTGTGATTAAACGAAACCTGTCGCCAGTCTTTTGCTGTCTCCTGCTGCACGTGAGTTTTGTAGCCATGTCGGTTGCCGCGGATCGGCCGAACATCGTCATCATTCTCGCTGATGACCTCGGCTACGGCAGTCTAAACAGTTACGGCGCCGATGAAGTGCACATTCGAACGCCACATATCGATCGATTGGCCACAGAAGGCAGACGGTTTACCGACGCAAACACGCCCTCGTCGGTCTGCTCGCCGACGCGTTACGGTCTCCTCACAGGCCGGTACGATTGGCGCACAGACAAGCAACACGGCGTGCTCAACACAACAGATCCTCTGCATATCGACACGTCGCGTTCGACCATTGCTTCGCTACTTCAATCAGCTGGATATCGCACTGCCGCCATCGGAAAGTGGCACCTTGGCTATGGCGTCGGAAAAGCGGATTTTTCGAAACCGCTCAGCCCGGGACCGTTGGACATCGGCTTCGACTATCATTTCGCCGTCCCACAAAATCATGGTGATGCGTCCGGCGTCTACGTCCGGAACCGAGAAGTCGTTGGCTTGCGTTCTGCTGGAAGGATTCCAGTGGGCCTATCACCTTACGGCCGCGACTACATGGGTATCGATGCTCCGCAACGCGTTGACGAAAATGTCATGGACGAACTGACGACGGATGCTGTCCATTGGCTCGAGCAGCAGCGCAATGACACACCGTTCTTTCTTTATTTTGCCCCGGTCGCAATCCACTTCCCTTATACGCCGTCAGCCAAGACGAAAGGGACTAGCGGAACAGGCCTCTACGGCGACTGGATTCATGAACTCGACTCGTCTGTGGGACGAATTCTGGACACGCTCGATCGCATGCAAGCCACGAACGATACCTTGGTCATCTTCACCAGCGACAACGGCGGTGTGCTGATGACAGACGGCGAACGGCCGGAAGCCGAAGCATACCGAGCCGGTCTACGTTGTAATGGCCACTGGCGCGGACGCAAGCACAGCATTTACGAGGGCGGTTTCCGTGTTCCTTTTATCGCACGTTGGCCTGAACAGGTCCCAGCAGGGTCGATGTGTGACGAAACAATCAACCTCGTCGACATGTATGCGACCATTGCTGCGCTGGTCGGTCAGCCCATACCTTCCGGTGGAGAAGTCGCCGAGGACAGTTTCAATGCTCTGCCATATCTGTTGGGAGAGGCTCCCGAACATCAACTGCGTCCTTCCATGATCGTTCACAGCCCGAATGGTAACTTCGCCATCCGAAGCGGTCCGTGGAAATACATCGAAGGCAAGCCGAGCCCGACACTGAAGAGGCTCTCGCGGCAAGACGAACTTTCCCCGCAACTTTACAATCTCGAAGACGACCCCGGCGAACAGCACAACCTCGTCAGCGAACAAGCAGGCACGGCCGACCGATTAGCGAACCTCCTTGAGACGCTTCGAGGCAGCGGTCGATCTCGGTAACAGGTTTCGGACCACGAACAGCCAGCGGTTTTGCCTAACTCAACAACAATGCCCTTTTCTAGTTTAAGATCAAACTGATAAAGGAACTTTCGACAACAATGAAAAAGTCGATGATGCTGGCCGTTCTGGCCATTTTGTGTATTTGTTCGGTTGCAGCCGCACAGGAAACGGCAAAACCAAACATCGTTTTGCTGCTGATCGACGACTGGGCCTGGAATGGAAGTCCGGTGCCGATGGATGATCAGATGGCCAACTCGAAAATGCCGGTCCTTCAGATGCCAGTCCTCGAGCGTTTGGCTCATGAGGGAATGAAGTTCCGCAACGCCTATTCGGGAGCACCGCAATGCTCGCCGTCACGTGTTTGTATCCAAACCGGACAATCTGCTGCGAGAACGGGTTTCACCGTCTACCTGGGATCGCCAAAGGATCCGTACTACGACACGCGGAGGCAATATCAAAAATTGCCGCTGGTTCCCAACGTGTCGGATACCAGCATTGACCACGATGCCGTCACGATTCCCGAGGCTCTAAAACCGCTCGGTTATGTGAGCGCACACTTCGGGAAATGGCACATGGGTGGCGACCCTGGAGAAGAAGGCTATGTCGCTCATGATGGAAACACGAACAACAACCCCGGCAACCAGCAAATCGAAACTGATCCTAAATTGATGTTTAGTATCACCGAACGTTCCCTTCAGTTCATGCAGGAGCAAGCCAAAGCGGGGACACCCTTCTATCTTCAGGTTTCCCATTACGCGATGCATGAAGGCCGCGAGTGTCTTCCCGCGACGCGAAGGAAATACCAAAAGCATCCGGAATTGCAGGCCTACTACAAGCGAGTCAAGAAGACGGCCGAAACGATCAATCGCAGGCAGGATCCCGCTACCTGGTTGGGCATGGGAGAGGATTTGGATGGCCGAATCGGTGCGGTCCTCGACGAAATCAAGACACTGGGCATCGAGGACAATACCTACGTCGTCGTGGTGTCGGACAACGGGTACCGGCACAAATTCTATCCGCGGCTCAGTCAGCCCCTACACGGCCACAAGTGGTGGGTCTGGCAGGGTGGGATCCGCGTCCCCATGGTCGTCATCGGGCCGGACGTCAAAGCGAGTGCCGTGTTTGGCGAGAATGTTGTCCACTATGACCTGCTGCCGACGTTTGTCGAATGGGCCGGTGGTGACCCGGCAAGTTTGACGGACATCGACGGTGTCAGTCTCGCTGGCTTCATGCGCGGGGAACAACCCGTCGACACTTTTCGGAACCGGTACCTCTATTTCCATTATCCGCATTATCGCACCACCATGCCACATTCGGCCATTGTGTCCGGCAGACGAAAGGTGCTCCATTTTTACGAACGGTCGAATGTTCCGATGCTTTTCGATTTGGACGCGGATGAAGGCGAGGTTGAGAACCTTGCCACGAAGTACCCGGAGGATCATCAGAGACTCTTCAACGCAATGATGCACTATTTCGACCAAGTTGGTGCACGCATTCCCAAGGTCAATCCCGATTACGATCCGGAGTTCTACAAGCAAACCAAAGAGTACGCCCAACGAATGGCTTGGGGGCCGTTTGAAGGCCGTAGAGAACTGGATGACGATGAGAAATGACTGGTGAGGTGCTCGGCGGTATGACCATTGGTTGTTAGACCGCGCAGTAGGGTTCGCTCACATTGCGGCACACGAGTAGCAGCATCTCTCCCAACGATTGCGAAAGAGAAACCGGCGACTTTCAGCGTATCGTGGTGAACCGTGTAATCGGGAGGTACCGCTTTGGAGTTCCAAAGAGCCGCAGAGCAACAACAAAGGGCCCTTCAAGTTCGGAATTACAAGAGACAAGAAGGTGACCGTTTTCCAAGATCTAGGCGACGAAATCAGAACAGTCTGGATGAGCAATTGATGCGCACTGGTGGCGGTTGATCCTGAAAACTATTGGTGAATTGGCGTGCAACGACAGCCAGAGGAAAAAGCTGTGAAAAACGTATTATTGACGGCGTGGATTGTCGCATTGCTTTCCATGCCTGCGTCGACTTACGGCAAGGACATTCCTCATCAGGAAAAGATGAACGTGTTGTTTCTGATTGTCGATGATTTGAACACCTGGTTGCTGAGGGACACCAATCGATACGCCGGGAAGGTCATCGCCCCCAATATTCAGAGATTTGCCGATAGCGGAGTGGTATTTACCCGCGCTTATACGGCTAGCCCGTTTTGCTCCCCGTCCCGAACGGCGATGTTGTCGGGAGTCAGCCCTTGGAAATCCGGCGTTTACGACAATGGAATGGATATCAGTCAGAGTACTGCTCTTCAAAACGCAACTTCGCTTCCGAAACTGTTCAAGAATGCCGGTTACTATACGGCATCGTTCGGCAAAGTTGCGCATGGGTGGGATATCAGAGCAGACTGCGACGATCGAATCGCGCATAAACGTGATCCAGTTCCGCCCAATGCGCCCCTCATGCCTGCTGGGAAAGGGGAGCAGGATTGGGGCCCGACACATTTACGCGAAGAGGACATGCATGACACCGAGTATGCAGACGCCGCCATCAAGAAGCTGCAGTCGAAGCACGATCGCCCGTTCTTTATTGCATGTGGCCTGTTCCACCCGCACATGCCGTGGTACGTGCCGCAAAAGTACTTCGACATGTTTCCGCTCACTGAAGTCACGACCCCGAAACTCCTGGCGAACGATTTGAATGATGTTCCGCCTTTGGGCCGGGCAGTCACTGCTGGTAAGAGTCGCTTTGTCGACCAGGTCCTTGAGCGCGGTTTGCACAAGCAGGGCGTTCAGGGCTATCTTGCGACGACAGCCTACGCCGATACCCAAATCGGTCGTGTGTTGGATGCATTGGACAAAAGTCCGTATCGAGACAACACCATTGTCGTGTTTATGACGGACCATGGATTTCATCTGGGGGAAAAAAACCATTGGCAAAAAGGCACGCTTTGGGAAGAGGCAACCCATTGCCTGTTAATGTTTCGCGTCCCCGGGTTGACCCAAAGTGGCGGCAAGTCCGAACGATTTGTTTCTTTACAGGATATCTATCCGACCTTGGCCGAACTATGTGAGATTGAATTACTCAGTCAGATCGATGGACATTCGCTCGTACCGCTGCTCGATGATCCGAACGCAGAATGGAAAAGCACGGCGATCAGCGCTCTCTACGACCGGTTTGTCAGCATTCGAACCGAAGGGTTCCGCTATACTCGGTACGCCGACGACCAAGAGGAACTCTATGACTGCACCAGTGATCCCCATGAATGGACCAACGAAATCGAGAATTCGAACTATGCGACCGTAGCCAAAAAACTCCGTGCCTCGGTTCCACCTCTTTCGGAGATGACACCGCCCGTACCATCCAAGAAACGAGGGCAGGCCAACTGAGCGGATTCGAAGCCAAATTGCTCAGCCGATTCACCGGGCACAAATCGGTATGTCAAAGCGCGAAAAGGCGGCCCTAATCAATCATTGAACCGGCTGAGCGACTTACGATCATCAGAGCACTCGGCCAGTTTACATACGTATTGAATTCCTTCGATTCGCTACGATACCAGAACAAAACCTGTCATCCTCCGTCATTGATAGAGGACCCCCGGTTCACTGGCGAATTGTTCAGCCGTTTCGAGTGATATCTTGTCGTCCTGAAACAGTTGCTTAACCGATTCGTCCAACGTCAGCATTCCGTCGTCTCGTCCGGTCTGAATGTGGTTGTCGATCGATTCCAGTTTTCCGTTACGGATCGCAGCCATGATCGGATAATTCGCAATCATGACTTGCATGGCGAGTTGCCGTTTCTCTGTCGTTTCGACGCTGGGGAGTAGGTGTTGACTAATGACCAAACGCAGACTCCCCGAAAGTTGCGACCGCACATCGGTTTGACGGGCCTGCGGAAAGAGATCGGCAAAACGGGATACCGCCCCTTTCGCGTCACGCGTATGCATGGTCGAAAAGACTAAATGACCGGTCTCCGCTGCGGTCAGCGCCATTTGGGCTGTCTCGTAGTCGCGAATTTCTCCAATCAAAATGACGTCCGGATCCTGCCGAAGTGTGCTCCGCATTCCGTCAGCAAACGTCAGCACATCTGTCCCGACTTCACGCTGCGTCACGACTGATTCATTCTCACTCGAAAACAGGTACTCGACGGGATCCTCAATCGTGACGACTCGGTAGCCACCGCTCCGTATCAGGTAATCGATTACCATCGCCAAAGAAGTCGTCTTGCCGGATCCCGTAATGCCTGTAATCAAAACCAACCCGTTCCGAAATCGCACAATTCGGTCGGCAAGCTCCACCGGGAACCCGGCCCACTCGAAAGAGGGGATTTGTTCCGGGATGACCCGAAAGCAGGCACCGATCTCCTGCCGTGCGTGGAAGTAGTTCACCCGGAAACGCCATTTGACGTCTGTTAGGGCAAGCTCGTAGGCAAAGTCGGCATTCCGTTCCTCGAGGAAGCTGTCCCAAACGGCATCCGGACAGATGGCCGACAGCGTGCGCTGCACCAAATCATCGTCGACCGATTCCTGATGAAGCACCTGCAATTCACCGTGGATTCGTACGGTCGGAGAGTACCCACTGACAATGTGTAAGTCAGAGGCGCCGACTTCGACAGTCTGATTAAGCCAGCCTTTCAATGGTTCGGGACAATCAGAATTCGACGTCATATCAGTCCTTGAGCGAGGCTCTGCGATTCTTTTAGAAGCTACAAAAGGCGGAGTTTGGCACCGAACCGGGAAAAGTCGATTGTCATTCGGATTCCTAAACCCAAATGCCCCGATCGTGTTGGCGACAATCATACTGGGCCGCTGGAATTGATGTCAGGCCCTAGCGCGCGAATTACGATGGACGAGCGCAGACAGGGTATGGCAATCGCGAGAGGGGCATTGGGCACAACCCGGCTGTGATGGACGCATCAGCAATCAGCAGAACGGTTGAGGCAGCGTGGCAGCCGAGATCCTGACTCGTGTTATTGTAGCGGCTGGCGAACTTTGAACTGCGCCGATAACAAGTCGATCGTCGCTAAATCACATCTCGACACGCACTAAAACTCCCCGAGTAGCATGCCGTCCGCCCGATGGCCCAATCGCTTAAAGACGGCATGGTCAATACTGTCGCTAATATAGCGAACCGTACCATTGCACATCACGAACTGAGCTCCTGGACCGTGGCTGCTGGAGAACCCTCCGACGTAGTCGACATCAATCGTTTCCGGATCAGGCGATATGATGTATCCGACTGGCGCAACCATGTCATTGATCGCCGTGCCAGTGTTTCTCAATGTCCCCGCCGTTCCGGAAACCCAACCGAACGGACTCGGAGTGGACTCGCCAATCAATATCGTTTGACCGAGGCCATCGGTGATATCGGACAGCGCAACGCTGCTGTTGAGATACAGCACGCCATTGTTGTCGACATCGATTAACGCTTCGACATCGTGGTGGCAACCGGCATATCCGCCACCGGCTGCCGAAGAGGGGCAACCAAACACGTCAACATTGCCAAGGTACGCTTTTTGTTCTGCATAGACACTCACGGAAAAATCCATGGCCGCGTACATCGTCCGCTCCTCGAGGAACGGCAGAATCTGCACGCACCAACTCACATGGTACCCATCTTGTTTGGTGAGAATCGGCCCCGTGTTATTCACGCAACCCGGTGGAAGGACTTGATGTGCATGCGCGTAGTTGTGGATCGCCAATGCCATTTGACGAAGGTTATTGGAGCACTGCGTTCGTCTCGCGGCCTCTCGGGCATTCTGAATGGCCGGCAGTAAGAGCGCGACGAGTGTAACAATAATACTGATCACGGCCATTAATTCGACCAATGTGAATCCACACCTCGACCGACATCGTGATTTGTAACGCTCGATCATCGATCCCCTTCACGGTCGGAAGCGTCAGCCGGATATTGCCGACGCCGTCTGTTGCAGCAGGTCTTTTCGCCGATCCGTCTGGTTTTCTTACATTTCTAAAGATGACGAAATCAATCGGATTTGTTTGAGTTGTTGCAGAAAAAATGGGAGAACTTCGAACCAAACGAGGTTCAAATCGGCTCCGGAATCTTTCTCAGTTGATCGACCATTTGCGACAGCCTAATGTTAATGCTGCAAAGTCGTTGATCAATTCCGCACCGATCCGCCGACCAGACGGGTCACTCCGATATGCAACACGCTATTCCCCATTGCCACCTCATGCTGAGAACAGCGGACTCCCCCGGGGATGTCGGCAAACGGACGTCGACCAACCGCCTCCGACCACGGAATCCTCGATTTGCGGTCGGAGACGCATTCCCGGCAAAATTCTTCGCCTGGATCACAATCTTGACGTTTTGGTGCACAGC
>JANQRQ010000127.1 GCA_028284485.1 Planctomycetaceae bacterium
GCCACGAACCAAGGCTGGGCTTGCCTGGGATTTCACTGCCTGTCATCACAAACGTGCAGGCGGGATCGTGATTAATCGCGTCGGTGTGTACTGTCTTGATCATCGCAATGTCATCGGCGATCTCCTGCATGTGCGGTAGCAACTCGCTCATCCATATCGCACCCTCGCCACACTGCCGAAACTTGAACTTCGAGGGTGCGCAGGGAAAGCGCGCCTGACCGCTGGTCATCGTCGTGATGCGCTGATTGTTGCGGACCGAGTCGGGCAACTCTTTGTCGTAGTACTCTTGCAGCTGGGGTTTGTAGTCGAATAAATCGAGCTGCGATGGCGCACCGTTCATGTGCAGATAGATCAGCCGTTTCGCCTTCGGCGCGAAATGCGGAAAACCTGGTAATCCCGTGTGCACGTTACCGCTCGAGGCGGGCGTCGCGTAGGAACGAGCAGATTGGCCCATCAGTCCGGCCAAAGCCAGGCCGCCACATTTCAATCCGGCGCCGGTAAAAAAGCTGCGGCGATTCAAGTGATGTTGGTGTTCGAAAATTGGGTGCATAGTCAGAGTCCGAAATCAAAGACGATTCATCGGGTCCGCTGGCCGGACAATACAAGAATCCGCTGAGACGACCACTCCATCTTTCAAACGGTGCTAATTCTTATTCACACTTTCATCGAGATTCAGGATCAGGTTGGCCACCAGCGTCCAAGCAGCAAGTTCGGTTTTGCTCAGTTTGGGATCGGCTTGACTTTCCCCGTAACCAACCAATTCTTCAGCTGCCTTGAGATCCCCGGAGTAGCGATCCAGATGCTGTTGCAGCGCGTCGAGTGCGATCGTTATTTCATCAGAGTCCGGCCGCCGCGACGTGACGATTCGCCAGGCCCATGCCATCCGTTCCTCTGCGGTATCGCCCCCTTCGGTCATAATCCGTTGGGCCAAGTTGCGGGCGGCTTCGACATGCTGAATGTCGTTCATCAATTGCAGCGCCTGCATCGGCGTGTTGCTGCGCCCGCGGCGGGCACAGCTCTGCTCGCGATTGGGGGCGTCAAAGGTCGACATGAACGGAGGTGGGGCTGTACGTTTAAGAAATGTATACAAGCTCCGGCGGTACAATGCCTCCCCCGTATCCTGTTTGTAGTACCGTGTATTGCTGCTGCCGAAACCAACTGGTTCCCAGATGTTCGGAGGCTGGTATGGCTTCACGCCCTTGCCACCGATTGTCGGCACCAACAAACCGCAGACGTACAACGCCTGATCGCGCAGGATTTCGGCGTCCAAACGAAAACGGGGTCCGCGAGCCAGCAGGCGGTTTTCCGGATCGCGCCGGTGCAATTCGGGGGTCACCTGCGAACTTTGACGATAGGCATAACTTGTAACGATCCGTTTCACCAACCGTTTCATATCCCAGCCGTCGTCGCGAAACTGCGTCGCCAGCCAATCCAGTAGTTCCGGATGGCTCGGAAGTTGCCCCTGCGTGCCAAAATCCTCGCTCGTCATGACCAGCCCAGTGCCGAAAAACTGTTGCCAAAACCGATTGACTGTCACGCGGGTCGTCAGTGGGTGCTGGTCGCTGAGTAGCCAGTTTGCCAAGTCGAGTCGGTTGTAGTTTTCACCATCCTTCTTCTCGGGCAAAGCCGGCAAGAAGGCAGGGACGTCGCGGGATACTCTTTCACCCGGTTTGTCGTATGCCCCGCGCTGCATGACAAAACTCTCACGCGGCTTCGGCAGATCAGCCATGACAAACGTGACAGGCGCCGCCTTTTCAATTTCGTTCATTTGATTCTGGAACGGAGCTTTTCCGTTTTCCAGTGGCGCGATCACGTCGCGGGCTTTTGCATAAATGTTTCGCAGCCAGAATTGGCGTAGCTGTTCGGTTTCGGCTTTCGTCCATTTGTCGGAGTTGCGCCCCTGCAGCTGTCGCCGCAGATTGTCCGGCAAGACTTTGCGCCGTTCTTGTTCGGTTTGTTCCGTCCACACTTTCCACGACCATGTCGGATCTTGGGAGGGATTCGTTCGTGAGGAAACACCGAGCCGATCCCACGTGATCGTTCCTCCGAATTGAGTAAACGCGTAGCCTGTAACTTTTGTTCCCGGGTTCAGTCCAACTTTGTCGGCTGTGAATTCGAGCTTGACCCATTCGCCAGTCTTCGGCAACCGGCCCATGTACGCTTTTTCTGTTGTTTTTGGCTTGCCGAATGGGATCTTTTTCTGATCTCCCCAGACGACTCGGTTTTTCCAACTGTCGGTGTGGAATTGAACCATGATCGCCTGCGGCGTATCTTTCGGATCAAGGAAACAATGAACGAAGAATTTACCGTTGGACGGAATTTTGAAATCTGCCCCTTTGGCGAAGAAGTTTTGAGCCAACCCGCCGGCTGTCCGACGCAGCGCCGCCTCGCCGCTAAAGACTTCACCCTGTTCTCTATTTACCAATGTTAAAGAACCACCTTCTGGTTTAACGCCTTGGGGAAATGCATCTTCAAACCAGATTTCCTCCGTGGTTTGAATCGGCGGCGGCGGATCGAGTGTCGCCGGATCGACGTAATCGAGATTCGCAAAAACTGCATCGATACGTTTGTCGATTGCTGCAATCTTGCTATTCAACTCGGCAATGCGAGCTTTGTCTTCGTCGGCGATCAGTTTCAAGATGGGCGGGGTGTCGAGTTTGTTCCCATCCATTGCCGGGTCGGCGGCGCTGTGAAAAAAGGAATACATCGAGTAGTACTCTTTGGTCGATATCGGATCAAATTTGTGATCGTGGCACACAGCGCAACCAGCGGTCAAACCCATCCAGACTTCTGCTGTTGTGGTCGTGCGATCGACGGCATAGCGATACACCCATTCTTCCTGAATGCTTCCGCCTTCGCTGGTCGTGACGTTACAACGATTAAAACCAGACGCAATCAGCTGCTCCTGCGTCGGTTCAGGCAGCAGGTCACCGGCCAGCTGCCAGCGAGTAAACTCGTCGAAGGGGATATTCTGATTGATGGCGCGGACAACCCAGTCGCGATACGGCCACATCGAACGTTCGTTGTCCAAGTGCAGACCGTGCGTGTCGGCGTAACGGGCCAAATCCAGCCAGTAGCGTGCCATGTGCTCGCCGTATGCGGGTTTGTTTTGCAACCGGTCGACAAGGCGTTCATAAGCGCCGTCGGCCGTATCGGCAAGAAACTCATCGACTTCCGAAGGCGTAGGCGGCAGCCCGGTTAAATCGAGTGTCACACGACGGATCAAAATCTCCTTGTTCGCCTCCTCAGCAACCGTGAATCCTTCCGATTTCAGTCGAGCCTGCAAAAACGCATCAATCGGGTTCTTAACATTCGGTACATCGGGAATTGCCGGCTTGACTGGCGTCATGAAGGACCAGTGACGCTGATATTCCGCACCTTGCTCAATCCAGCGTCGAATCGTTTGCTTCTGCTCGTTACTCAGCGGTTTGAGAAAATCGGTCGGTGGCATGACCTCGTCGGGATCATTTGAAGTGATCCGCCGCCAGGCCTCGCTGTTGTCTGGTTTGCCGGGAACAATCGCGCGAGTTCCATTGCGATCAGCTGTCGCGTGATCCGCGATGTCGAGTCGGAGTTCGGCTTCCCGCGATTTTTCGTCCATCCCGTGACAGGCAAAACAGTGCTCTGACAGAATCGGACGCACATCGCGATTGAATGTCACGGAGCCGGATGTGTCGGCTTCGACAAATCCCGTCATCAAAATCAGAATAACAATTGTTGGAAAGACCTTATTCATGCTGCTGGCATTCCTCTGAGTTGAGCGTCATCACCATGATAACCGACGGACAGGGGGTAAAGAATGACAAGCCCGTTTCGGACGTCATGGATTGCCAAAATCATCAGAAACAGCCACCAATGGAACACCGGCCGCATGAGAGGTAATCGACCAAACCAGCTCGATTGACAGGCCAATTACGGATTAGACCATTTCGCCAGACTGCCACCTCAGGCTGGCAAACAGCTGTTTGACTTAAAAACTCACAAAAGTTTCTCTTCTTTCGAGAATTAGGAGCTATGGTTGCTGCAAATTGATTCGAGTTCCCATTCTCGACTCACGTCGTCCCCCCATTCTGGCTTCTGTCTGCCACACAGTCACATTCATCGAACAGTCAAAACAGGCCATATTTCGCAAAAATTATCGCGAGATCGGCAAATCGGCCGCGATTCCCGGTCGATATGTCGCGGCTCGTTTTCCATCAATATCGCCAGGCTTCGACTATCGCGGCCTGATATGAGAGTCTTTTGATGCGAGTCTTCACTTTCTTTCGTCATCTAATTGACAATTCGCGTGAGTTGTCCCGCGCGCTGTTCCGACAATTCACAAGTCCACTGCGCGCTCGCCAACATGCTCGCCTTCACGCTCTGTCATACCGACCGTCCATTGAGTCCCTTGAAGATCGGGTCCTGTTGTCGGCTGAATCGCTCGTACCGGAATCGGCGGAAGAATCGGTCGTACCGGCACAGGACCTCGCGCAATCGATTTCGATCGACGAGGTGCAGCTGCGAGTCAATGGTCAGAACATCACGGTGGGATCGAGCAATGACGTCGTACGATTGCACGAGGGTGATCAACTTGAAGTTTCAGGAATTGTCTTCTCGGGAAATCCTTCGGCAAACGCTCTTGAAGGCGCCGTAGCTTTCGAAGGTTACTTGCGCAAGCCGGCCGAGGGATCGCCTTTGGGGGAATTCGACTACGCTGATGGACGCTTCGGGGCGCCTGGCAATTCGGATCCGATCACCGGGAAAACAGTGCAGCACCCGGGATTAGAGGGTGGTTGGGAAATCGAATCAGGCTGGAATCGATTATCGATCCCAATGGTGCGTTACTTTGGTAATGACGTGGTGGTCGAAGATCGCTTCTTTGTCAATTTCGAAGTAGAAGACAACCGTGTGCAAATCCGCAATGCGAATGGGGTGACATTCAGCACATCCGGCAGCCAGTTGACGGTGCGCGGCACGACCCTTGCCGATGAAATTGTGGTGCAGGCCAACGGCGGGGTTGTCGAAATCGTCGACGGAGGAAACGTCATCAACACCGGGATCAGCCTGACGAGCCTGACTTCGATTCGGGTGTTGGGCAACTCGGGCGACGACCTCTTAATGCTCGACTCCTCGTTGGGAGAGATCAACGGCATATTGTTTGGAGAAGCAGGAAACGACGAACTGACCGGCGGCGACGGGGAAGACATCATCATTGGCGGCATTGGCGACGACATCTTGCTCGGCGGTGCAGGCGACGATGCGCTTTCCGGTCTTGAGGGAGTCGATGCATTTGACGGAGGAGCCGGCGACGACCGCTTGGCGATTGACGCCGATGACAGTTCAATCCAAGGCGGCAGTGGTCGCGATACCGCCGACGCAGCGAGCGCGTCTAGCGGCATTAATCTCAATATGGTTCCGGCTGGATTGGAAGTCTTTTTCGGCTCGGCATTCGACGACATCGTCACTGCGGCCGGTGCCACGGCGAGGGTGGAGCTGCGCGGTCGAGACGGTTCCGACCGATTGACTGGCGGCGACATGGCTGACTTGATTTTCGGCGAATCTGGTGACGATGTATTGGTCGGGGGAGGCGGCGGCGACTATCTCATTGGCGGCGATGGAGTCGATTCTTTGAGTGGTGACATCGGAAATGATCGCATCGACTTCGATGCCAGTGATTCCTCGGTACTGGGGGGCAGGGGAACAGACACAGGCGTCGCAACGAGCTCGAAATCTGGCGTGAATATTAACATGACCGCTGCCGGCTTGGAGAGACTGATCGGCTCTGACTTCGACGATGTGATCAGCGCAGCCGGTTCGACAGTCGGTGTGATCGTACAAGGGCGCGGCGGGAACGACCAAATCACCGGTGGACAAGGACGCGTCGATGTTCTGTCCGGTGATGACGGTGACGACACGGTCGACGGTGGCGACGGCAGCGATGTTGTCATCGGCGGGGCAGGTGCTGATTCGCTCGAAGCAGGCGACGGAAATGACCGCATTGACTTCGACGAGAATGACACCAAAGTTCAGGGCGGATCGGGAACCGATTGGGGATTTGCAACGAAGGCGGGTGGCGCGATCCATCTCAACATGGTTGATGCGGGATTAGAGATCGTCTATGGATCGCCCTTCGACGACATCATCACGGCCGAGGGCGCCGAGGTCCGATCGCAGATTAATGGCCTCGACGGCAACGACCAACTCACCGGAGGGAACGAAAGAGACGTGATTCGAGGCGGTAACGGAAACGATACGCTCTCCGGCGGACCACAAATCGATGCGCTGTTGGGTCAATCGGGTGCCGACAAATTTGTTATTGAAGGCAATGACAGGACCGACTTCAGATCGAGCGAGGGAGACACGAACTAGCAAGGACCGCTACAAGATGCTGCGGCCAAACGACCGCGCAGATTCGTCGAGACGCGAGTAACCCTTACTGTCGATCCCACGGAAAACGCATTGTGGGGCGATTCACGTATCGATCGTGCTCGATCACCAACTTGGCACCCGCTCCCGGAGCAACGCGAACAGTGAAATGAGAGCCGTCTATTGAGGTCGACTTCCCGTCGATCGTCACTCGGCTGCATTGATGCTCGCCATATCCACCTGTTTGCAAGACAAGCTCGCGAGCATTGACTTGGTCCGTATTAACCAAAGTCACAACGGTCTGCTCGTCGGACATCTTCTCGACAAGCGACGCGACGCCCTCCGGCAAACCAGCACGTCTGTTGACACGATCAAAGTAACGAATGCGGCAATGGAGCGGCGATCCCTTGTGGCCGGGGTGCAGTCCGCCGACCATGAGTTGCAACAATACAGCCACCGATGCGGGGTTGAACTTCATGGGATCGTCGGCAAGGCGCGTGTCCGGCGTCGTTTCGTCGGCCCGCATCACACGAACTCGATCACGTATTCTCGCAAATTCGCCGCGTAGTGCTTCAGCGGGATAGTCGGGGTTGCGTCCAGCGAGGTAGGCCAGCCAACCAGTTTCCGAAAGTCGCTCGCG
>JANQRQ010000128.1 GCA_028284485.1 Planctomycetaceae bacterium
TGCGAGCGACATCCTCACAACAGTTTCAACGCAAACTCCCAACCCTGAGATCTCGTTCGCGATCGCGGAAAACAAGCTCTACATGAGCCATCTGCACGCTGAATTGGGCGAGACCGAGAAGGCGCGACGGCTTAGCAGGATTGCCAAGTCAAGTCTCGAATCGCTGACCAGCGAGTACCCGACGCAGGCCAGATATCACAGTGTGCTGGTCGAGGCGTTGATCAATCTGGCGCTAATCGATTTGGTAAGTGAAGATGGCGGTGCCGCACAGAAATTGCTCCAAGACGCGGTCGAAATCCTGCGCCGGCTCTCCAAAGAGTCGCCCGACGAAAATGACTACCTGGCGAGACTGATCGATGCCGAGCAGTTGCTTGCCGGTTGCTTCGCTCGCAAAGGAGAGTTTACGGATGCGGAAAAAGCATGCCGGCGTAGTATGCACGCACTCGGATCGCTTCGTTCGAAAATTGGCGATCAGCGCGCGACGATCCTGAATGTTGCCTACGACTTCGCGCGAGAAAACATGAAGCGGATTGAAAAGAATTCCAAAGCGTCATCACCTGAAGAAATCTCCGATTGGGCTTGGAAGTCTCTACTGCCGGCCAGTGGAAAGCGTATTCGAACAGATTCGTTAGTCAAAGGAAAACTGGCTGGTGAATTTGAGATGCATGATGCGTTGCTGTTGAGCTATGCGACGCAGGATTTGTGGTGGCGGCGAATCCTGGTTCAGATCGTTGAAAAGACACACCAGAATATTCAAGCCGTAATCCTCGTTCCTGATGAACATGCCGAAGCGTCGTTGACGGAAAGGTTTCACAAGCTCGACATTCCTGCCGATCGAGTGGAGTTTGTCCATATCACCACCGACCGAATCTGGCTGCGCGATTTTGGACCCGCGGTCGTATCGACGGATTCCAGTTGCTTTCGTTTTGTCGATGCTCGTTACAGCCCCGATCGGTTCCACGATGATTCCCTACCGAGCCGACTTGGTCTGCTAACTCGCACGCCAATCATTTCGACACCGGTCGCGATCGACGGGGGAAATATACTGACGAATGGCGACGGCATTTGCGTCGCGACTGATTACTTGCTGAAACGAAATTCTGAAGTTGGTTTCACCAGAGAGCAAGTCACTCGGACGATCAAACGGCTGTTCGGCGCAACGCAAGTTGTTTACGTCGAACCGTTGGATGGCGAAGGCAACGGGCACGTCGATTGGTTCGCGACGTTTACTTCGCCGGACACCATCGTCGTTGGCGACTACCGCGGTTCGGATCCCGTGAACACCAAGCTGCTTGACCGAAACGCGGAGAAACTCGCCAAGATCGTAACAAAGAACGGACCACTGAAGGTCGTCCGAATTCCCATGCCACCACGAGAAAAGGGGTTCTTTGGAGGGACCTATACGAATGTGGTCTACGCAAACGGTATTCTCTTAGTCCCGACATGGGACAGCGCAACCAAGGCAACCGAAGAAGAAGTCATATCAACCTTTCAACGATTGCTCCCCGATTGGAAAGTGATCGGTATCGATTCGAGCGACATGATTTCACAAGAAGGATCACTCCGATGTGCGACGATGCAGTTGCACCGGATTGACTTGAGATTCAATTGAAACAAGCTTTGAAGTACCCGACCCCATGCGCGACTTACTTCTTCGCCGTTGCCGTCGCGACTGTCCACTGGCCGGAATCGGGATCGCCGAGTTCGACCTTGTACTGTCCCTCCTCATAAATCCATGGCTTCACACTGGGCTTGGCCAATCGGACGGCATAGATCAACTCGCCCGATTTGGCATCCGACACGCGCAGCACGGGGCGTTTTACACCTTTAGGCGCGGAAATCTCTGGTAGGCTTCTAGCCGCTTTTTGCCCACGATTGTCTGTCAACTTGATCGTCTTCGGCCAACCAGGAAACTGATCTTTGGGTTGAATGTTCTTCGGATCGATTTGAACGCGATAGCACTCGATTGAGATCGTCAAATCCTCCGGACTAAAACGAACGATGCCATGGCCCGAAGATTTGTCGTGTGCTGTGTTTTCTCGGCCACGCCGGTTCTTGTCGGCTGGATTGCCGATGCCGTAGACCGTTACATAATTCCCAAAACCGTCGCGGTATTCGCCTGTGTTTGCCAATCCTTGAGCAGGTCGATTTTGTACGGGCCTTCCCTCTTTATCCGGTAGCCAGGACCGAGGGTATCCGGCCGCGATCGACGGTACACAAAACGCAAAACCCGCGTCGCCCCACGTGTCGATGCCGTTTACAGTGATCGACGGCAAGTGTTGGTCGCCCGCATAATGAAAGGCGTAGCCTTTGCGTAGGATTCGCAGAGCGTTCTTACGTGGCGTCTGCGGCCAACCATTTGAATCGAGATCAGCAAAAATGAATTCCCGCCCGCCGCCATGGTAGTTTGCAAGGTTACAAAAGATTGTCTGGCTCAGCACGCACTTGAAATCGGCACCGCGCCAGTCTCCGGCCCACTCTTCGAGAAACTTTTCCTGGCGCTCACCCAACAGTTGCAATCCT
>JANQRQ010000132.1 GCA_028284485.1 Planctomycetaceae bacterium
CACCAGGGAGTTCTGAATCGACCGAACGTCGACTTCCTCGCCTTGAGACTCCGCAGCCGAAACGGCTAAGGAAATGCTCAGAAATACCGCTGTCGTCGCAGTCAAAGGAATTCCGAGCGGACACAGGATTGGAATGGCGAATAGCCGAAACCAAATCCCAGGCGACAGAAATGCAGTCATCTTCAGGGAGGTTGCATGCCCCCCGCATTCCGCCGCATTTTTCCATCGAATTCGTCGAAGCCGCATAGAACGCCCATGGCTGTAGAGATTTCCAGTACTATTCTCCAAGAATGGTAATGGAAGAAGCTCAAATGGGAAATGCCACTGCAGGGCCCAGCCGATTTCGACCGCTCCTATTCGCTGCGAAACCGACCGGCTGACCTTGGCATGTCGCTCAGCTGCGACTCAACAATCGCCGACCGCGTATTACACGGACTTGGGACTGCGACAATCGCGGTCTGTTCTGTGGGGCCGGCGACCACCTGCCAGAAACGCCCACAAGAAGTCGTAAACCGCTCGAGCGAACGCCGGGCCTCACCGGTCAACGATCGGCGCGCTGTCAGCATCCTCATGGCTTCAAGCATGCGGCCTAAAGACCGTAAGATAAGTGAGGTTGTGAATCAGGCCTTCGATTGGCCTATTCGTCGCTGGCGGAACCATTGGCGTCTTCGGGTGGTTTTGCTACGAAGCCCCGTGCAGCCAGGACCTTTTGCCGAATCTCCTCGAGAGTCGATGGATTCTCTTCCAGAAATGTTCGAGCCTTATCGCGCCCTTGGCCAATCCGTATTTCGCCGTAGCTGAACCAACTACCGCTCTTGGCAATAATTCGGTCGTCGCAAGCCAGATCCAGGATGTCTCCTTCCAGGCTGATTCCGCGTGAGCTCAACATGTCGAATTCCGCAACTCGAAATGGAGGTGCCACCTTGTTTTTGACAATTTTCGCCTTCATCCGAATTCCGGTTGTTGTATCGCCATCCTTCAGCGTCGCCAACCGCCGCACATCGACGCGACAGGAACTATAAAACTTTAGGGCGCGCCCACCAGGGGTTGTTTCGGGGCTACCGAACATTACGCCGATCTTTTCGCGAATTTGATTGATGAAGATGACCGTCGTTTTCGCCTTGGCGATGGCACCTGTCAGCTTTCGCATTGCCTGACTCATCATGCGGGCTTGCAAACCCACGTGCGTATCGCCGATTTCGCCATCGAGTTCGGCCTTCGGCACCAAAGCCGCCACAGAATCGACAACGATGCAATCGACGGCATTCGATTTGATGAGCATTTCAGCAATCTGCAGGGCCTCTTCACCGTATGACGGCTGACTGACCAGCAAGTCTTCCAGATCAACCCCCAAGCGCTTCGCCCACGATGGATCCAACGCGTGCTCCGCATCGATAAAGGCGGCGATACCACCGGCTCTTTGCGCATTGGCAATGACATGCAATGCCAACGTCGTCTTACCGCTTGATTCCGGGCCAAACAGCTCAATGATCCGGCCTCGAGGAAATCCGCCGCCCCCCAGAGCCAGATCGAGCGACAAGGCCCCTGAGGCGATTCCGGGCACCAAGTCGGCTTCGTCGGAAAGCTTCATGATCGACCCTTTGCCGAACGCCTTCTCGATTTGGCCGAGGGCATTATTGAGCAAAGAGTGGTCGTTGCCGGAGGCACCGTTCGAGGCCTGGTTTTTTGCGGCGTTATTGCGTTTTGTGGTCGTCCTGGTGGCCATTTTGATGCTCCAAATACTGGATGTTCCCGAAGAATTCCGGCTGTTGAGCCCCGAAACGAGAGCTAATGAATTCCTGCACACATCTGAACAAGAGAATACTATAACGACAATCGGTGGACTGGCAAGGTCCAGTTGAGCAAATTCCGCATGCGACGTGATTTTTGCGAACTGGTTGGTCGAGTTCAACTTCCTAACTGGTTGTCACGGCGTATTTTCCATCAAAATTCTTAAATAGGAACGGCGCTCGTCAGCCCCGAGACCCAAATAATCGGCCAGTCGGCGTAATGAATCTCTGGCCGCCTCGCGCCCCGCCTCGTCCGCAATTAATTCCATTTCCAAGTAGTTGCCAAGTCCCGTCACCGAATCGAGGGCCAAAACCACCTGCCGGTCTTCCCAGGAAACCGACATAGGCGTCCTACTTTTTTCGACGGCTCTTACCGGTTCAAACCCAAGTAATTGCATCATCTCGATCCATTCCCCCGCAGCCCCGTTTCCATCAGCGATCGAAATCTCAATTTCGCGACGAGTCTTCGAATGGTCATCGACAATGGGACCTTTGTAGGTAACGCAGTTTTGGTCACCGACTTGCCGAAGCCGAAATGCCTCATCTGTCGAGCCAAAGTCACGAGCCGGATGAGCGAAGTAGGTGTCACACTGATGGACTGGCGAATCCTTCTGCGGATTCAATGCCGTCAGCTTCTGGACGACAGAACTCTCCTGATCGAGTAGGAATTTCAATTCCACTTCAAATGTCATGACATATCGACTGTACACATTGGGCTGGAGAATATGTTCTGCAAGTCAACCGGACGAATCAGCAGCGCTATGACCACATAACGCAGCCAACAGGTTCCACGTAAATAGCCCCGTATCGTGCGAGTCCGACCAACGAACCTTGAGCGCGTAGTTCCCGGCGAATGAGACACTCATCGGGCGAATGTCGTCCGGGATCGTTGTGATATCCAGAATCCTGCGTCCGGTTACCTCATCGACGCAGGCTGCGCACGGACATTCTTCCCGGAGCAATCGATACGGGAGCCGGCATACATCGACCCCCGACCACTGCAGTTCAAATACCCGTTGGTCCGTGAGCGATCGAATCGACTGAGGAGGATCAACCATAATCTTCCCTATAGGGAATTCGATTCCGGTCAACAACCCACAGGTAGCCGAATAACATCCATTACGACAGCTTCTGATTCCGTTGCCTGCTCGCAGGCAACGCGTACGTCGTTTCGTTGGGCGAAACCCGCCAGCCCAATCTTCAACGACGATCGTCGGGTCGCTCTAATCCCGAAACGGGTGCCTGACCTTCTTCCAATACTCGTCGTAATCGAAATGTGGGCTATTATCGAGGTCGTGGCACCGAAAACAAACTTGCTTGGCCGCAGAGGCTTCGTTGAGTTGCATGGCGCGTCGTCCCTCGCGCACCTGCGCAAGCTCGACCTTTGACCGATCCGTCTTCCACAATCGTTCCAGTTCGACGTGCTGACTGCCGGGACCATGACAGTTTTCGCACTGCTGGCCGACTAAGTGCGCTGTCGATTCCAAGTCGACAAACCCGCTGTCGTAGCGGACGACATCCTGCGGATCCCAACCCGTCACATGACAGGCGAGACATTCCGGGTCGTGAACTCGTGAGATCCAATTGGCTTCTTGCCCTTTCCGCCCAGTATTGAGGCTGTCGTAGGCGCGAGCGTGCGGCGTGTTCTTCCAAAACGCGTACGCTTTTGTGTGACATTCGCCACAGACTTTGGCACCCGTGTACGTGTTACCGCTAGGATGAGTAATCGGAACCAAGTTCTGTACGATTTGCAGGTCTTGCAACTCTTGTTGATAGGCCCGCATGATGTCATGCATTTCCGACGTATCGCGAAAACGCTGCTTGTTCAATTCAACCAACTCAAACCTTAATCGTTGCTCGCCATCGGGGTAAAACCCGATCACACCAGCGTATTTTCCCTTGTGACCCGTGGTCACCAACAAAGTCTCGCCGAGTGTCACTGGATTTTCATACAACGGATCTTCGACACCGCCGGCACTTACCACGACGTCAAAATCCCGGTACTTTTCGATTAATGTTCGCGATTCGTCCAGGTTCATGTTGGCCAAAAGTACGATCAGTTCACAGGACCTGTCTTGCAGCTGTTCAAGTGCTGGCCGCACGAACTCTTCAACATCACGAAACGAAAAATCGACCGATGCACCACTCGGTACGATTTCGTTTTGAAAACTCTCGCCGAGTATTGAAATTACGCCAATTGTCACATCGCCAACTTCAATCGCCTTCCAACGAACCGGGACTTCAAACTCGGGGCTGTCAAAGAAAACGCTGTTCGTTCCAATCAATTCGAGATTCTCATCCGGAGTGTCGGGATTCGGCATGTGCTGCGACAGCAGAAAGGCAGGGCCGAGCCGTAGTTCCTGCTTGGCAATTCCCATAACTTTGTAATCCATCCACTTCATCGCCTCGATGAGCTTCGCGTACTTGATTTGGCTCTGCTGCCGATCGCGCTTCACGACGCCACCCAGGTCGATCGCAGTGACCGGCCATTGCTTTTCATGAATCTGCCGAAAGAGATCTGCGCGTCTTGAGATGCCGCCCGATTGATTCTCTGAGCAGCCACACGGCTCCATATAGCCGTACTGTTCGCCGGTCACGATGATGGCTGCCGCTGGTTCCTTCCAGCCTTCCAACAGCGGAGCCGGCGGGCTCTCTCTGTCATCAGAATCTCCAGATGAGCCCTGATTCGAAGACGCCGACTGATTTGTTGCTGCATTTTCTGAGTCGCCCCCACACCCAACCGCGAAAACGACAGCAGCGACACCGGTGCAAATCCAGATCGATTGACGAATTCCATGAAGTCGTGCGGGCATAATTCGAATCCCTTCTCAGCTCGATATGATCGGAAGCTTACGCTGCAGTCTCGACGCCGTAACCGAACATAGATGGTCTCATTTCATCCTTGATATTGATAACGCCCCTTTGATTTCTTTCCGCACTGTAAATCAGACGCGGTTTAATTCGTCCAGCAAATCGAATCGCAGACGTCTTGGAGTCACCCGATTTCATTGCCAGACCGCCGTCTGCACCTCATTGGACATTCTCTTGAGTTAGACTTCACTTCAACGACGATTGACGCTGCCTCGATGCTAAAAGATCGAATCCTCGAAATTGTCCGCATAAAACGGCATCACCAATGCCCTAGGAACTGTATAGGACCAGGCTGAATTCAATCGAGTCGGCTTTGGGGTGATTCGTTTTAATACGGACCATTCCAACATCCACGATTCTCTCGACTGGTGGACTCCCCGGCGGGGCAGCGACCTTTAACAAATACCGCTGGGTTGACCCTTGAAAGTCTTCATCTTTTTCCAAAGTCACTTCAATAAACTCTGGGTCGGTTTCGAGTTCGACCAATTCGAGTTCGCCTTCAAACTCTTTGACGAAAATCGACAGCGTCGCAGCAGAGCCTTCACTCGCCGAGAACCGCCCAAGTGACAGATGCATCATGTCACTATTCCATTTGGTGTCCCCGAACGCGAGGATTTGGATCGGGCTGGTCCGATTGGCGCTAACTGCTGCAGAGATGGTCTGCTCTCCGCGAGTCAGAGTATCCAATGTGATGGCCATCTCGGTGGCAAATCTTCCGACGGGAATATCGGGAGACACCGTGACCTGAATGGCATAGCCGGATTTGGCGTGTGGCTGCTTGCCATCTGCAGAATCCTCTGCCGTCGAACTTTGTTGTTCGTCGGTCTGGGGATCGGTGTCGCCGTCATCGGCATTCGAGCCTGTCGTTTGAGAGGGATCATCAAAGTTGACCGCTGGAAAGTTCGATCGGTTGATCTGGGCCAACTCGGTGGCATCCAGCTTGCGAAAATCGGCAGTCACGTAGTCGCTGTTAGTCTGAATCTCCTTAATCAAGAATTCATCCAAGACTTCGGAATAAACAAGGCCCACAACTTGTGCCGGTTGCTCATCCGTGACCCAGCCGACAGTCCAGCCAAAGCGTGGCTTGACCACAATCGTCTTTCCGATGTGACCGCGTACAAAAAACTTCAAGATCGTCCGTTCGGGATCGTTTGTCCGAATGTTCGCAGAGTGTTCGAAATAATCTCCTCGCGATTTGATCTCCCAGCTCAGAGTCACTTCGGTCGATTCCCCTGGCTGAACAACCGCCTCCCCCAACGTTCCGACGGTGCATTGACAGGTGGAATCCCCTTGATTCGCTACCAGTTCCAATGGTGCTTCGCCGGTATTTCGAACGACGAAAGTGTGTTCACCTTTGGAGCCAATCTCTGCTACTCCAAAGTCATGCACGGTCGATTCCGTCTCGGCGGCAGGGTACGGACCTTCGGGTGCAATCTCCGGCGCGTCAAACAGGGTCAAAGTCGGCTTCGGAGCCGGCGATTCGTCGGTCGCATAGTCCGAATATCGAAATATGTACACCACCCCACCCAAAGCAAAAATGCCCGTGAGAAGGGCCGCCAAGAACGCACCGAATTTCATTGCAATGATCCCTCGTGAATGTCGACGTCAGCCGATCGCCGGTATCCCGGCTACACGATTTTCGGCATTCCAGAGCTGGCGCCGGATCATATTGTAAGTGAATGCCGAATCTGGTCAATTCGGGTCAATGAGCACCTCGTCGTCGCTTTTACGCAAAATAGCATCCATTTGTGAGATGATTTCCGGCGTGAAATACAGATTTGCATGCCCTCGTTCACGATTTAGCTCGTCGAGCCGCATTGCCCGTTCGGCCGTTTCCTGTGCCCGATCAGCCTGATCAGAAACGGAATAGGCTTGCGCTAAAGTCGCCAGCAGGTTGGAATTGTTCGGATACCTGACAACCGCCTGCTCGAGAGCCTCGGCAGCTCGCAGTGCATAGGCGGGATCAAGGAATCTCTGGAATGCCGATAGATACCACCGCCCCAAGGTGGCGTAGGGCTGCCAGCTATCCGGATCGCGAGCCATTGCCTCACGGGCCATTCTTTCGACTTGCTCAAAATCTCTAGCGGTCGACTCGGCGGAGCGGCTCCACTTCAGATACTCTAAATCCGCTCGTCGAAAATAGGCCGTTGGTGATAGAGAATCGGCGGCCAATGCAGCGTCGAGATAATTCTCGGCCGCCACGATGTTGTTTCGCTCGGAGAGCATATAGCGACTCAAAACCAGTGCCGAATTCCTTCGGGAAACCGGCAGAGTCGCAGTGACGAGACAACCGGCAAACAGAACCACCGCAGCAACACTCATCCCGCCGACAAGTCGCCGCCGATATGGCCGATCCCCGGTCGATTCAGTTTCCCGACTTACACTCGCTAATGCCACAAGAATCAACAACTGCTGAACGACCAAGGGCATGGATATTCCGCCAGCTCCGAGAAGATGGACGTTGATCGCCACGAATGCCCCCCCCAGGACCAGATTCGGCACGCCCCGGTCGGACCGAATCCCCCTGAGCAAAAACAAGGCGATGGCGCTGTCGACTAACAACCAAACGACACGAACATCAAACGGGTCACCCGTGATGAGCGGAAAAAAGAAGACTGCAACAAAACCCATGGCTGCCCCAATCATGGCTGAATTGAGGTCACGCCGGCCCTGAGGCGCACTTTCGTTTGACCTGCTGGCTTGGTTTGGCTGGGCGGCAAAAAATAACCGACACGCTTGAATAAGCAGCAGACAGAAACCAATCACGCTGGCCAGCCCTCCGGAGGCCCACAGATCAAGAACAACGTTATGAGGGTCGCCAATTTCCTCGCTCGATCCCGGAAGCTTGTGCTTCAGATAGTGCTGCCGAAAATTGCCGGGACCACATCCCAACCATGGTGATTCCTGCACCACGCTCCAACCGCCTGTCCAGTATTCGACTCGATAGCTCAACGATTTTGGAGCCTCTGCGATGACAGCGTAGTCAAATCCGCCCGATACGCTTGCCACAGCGGCCATTCCGCCGAGCAGTCCTACGGTAATCGCGATAATGACTCCCCAACGCTTCCAGTCGGCGCCACTTCTAACGAGTGCCACGACGCCAGCCAGTGCACCCCCGACGACGAGCCCCACCCAAGCTGTACGGCTTTTCGTCAAGACCAGGCAATAAGTCAGAGAGAGAATGGGAATCGCAACAAGAATCCAGCGCACGGGCGATTCGGCATCCACCTTTCGTGATAACCACGAACCAGTGACGACGAGTAACCAAATCACCAGCAGTCCCGCGAACGTGTTGGCTAACGCAAACATGCCGAATGGCTCGCGGCTTGTGATGATTCTTTGTCGCCAAAGCTCTTGTCCTGGTCCGACCATCGGAACGCCCTGGCGGGACAAATCGTCATAAAGCTGTTGAAGCTTCTCGCGTTCGGCTGCCGTTAACGGCGTCTGCACAGAAAGGGTCGGATCTTCCAGCCGATCGATTTCGTTCTGTAACGCCTGATAGTCTGCCGCCATTCGCGGATACCATTCATAATGTTGCCACAGACCCAACCACGACTGTGCAACGGCGACCGCCCCGAGCGTACAGATTATTGCAATTTGCTGCGAGCGGACCCGAACGACTTGGCGAATCAGGAAAAAAGAGCATCCCAGCCCGAACCATTCCCAGGCCATATTCAAGGCGCTCCGCTTGTCGCCTCCAGAAACAAATACGGCGGCAGTCGACACAATTTGGCCTGCAATGATCAACCACAACGCTGCATCCACCCGACCGACACGAACGAGAAATTCGTTCCGCCGAAAGCAACTCCAGCACCAAAGTAATGTCGCCGCCAACCAGAGTTGAACAACCCACAACGTGTCGCCTGTTGCGGCTGACTCCGCAGGAACAAGCATCCGCGCAACGATGAGGGCAACAACGACTGCCGCCAGCATCGCTTCGACAGGGTCTCTCGCCACCGACCGAACAGAGCCGGCGATGCTTTGCTTGTGCGAAGAATGTTTCTGAGGCGTCATGGCAGAACGGCTCGCCATCCGGTCACCGGATGGTCAATGAAATTGCAATCAGAATCGAGCACAGGTGGTTTTATCTACGATCGTTTTTTTGACCGCCGTCCGGCCGTCTCAAGAATCGAGATGATCGCCAGAATGCAACCAATTAACACGAGAACAAGGACTGACTCGGTCCATCCGGATACGCGATACAGCAGCAAGCCCCCGATTCCCGTCGTCATGGTGGCAAGGTGAATCGTGAGTACCGCATCTCGCGGTTTCAACCCCAACTCGACCAAACGATGAGAAAAGTGGTTTCGATCGGCATGAAAAGGGCTTTTGCCTTGGCGCAGGCGAATCACGAGCACGGAACAAAAATCGTAAAGCGGAATCGCCAGAATACACAGCGGTGCCAGCATTACATGCCGGCCCGATTGGTCCGATTCGTAAAAAGTCCCGAGTACCGTCATGGTCGCCAGCATCAGTCCGATGAAATAACTCCCAGAGTCCCCCATAAAGATTGTGGCAGGCGGCCAATTGTGGACTAAAAAACCTGCCAGCGATCCCGCAAGAACCAGAAGAACACCGGCGACCAGCCAACGCGGTTCCGAAAGTGATGTCAGCATGATCGCTGCAAACATGACCGACGTGATACAGCCAATTCCAGCGGATAACCCATCCATGTTGTCGAGAAAGTTGAAGGAATTCACCAATACCACAATCCAGGCCAGCGTGACGGCTGAACCTAACCACGGTAAGGGACTAAACACTGTCGCCCCAACACCTGCGGATACCATGGCGGCAGCGACTGCCAGTTGGACAATGAGTCGCGGGAGCCAGGGAAGGTTCCTCGCGTCGTCGATCAATCCGACAATACACAGGAGGGTTGCCCCGGCAAGAACGGCCCAAAGCTGAGAGGAGCGGGCCACAACACCATCTAAATGGAGCGCCAAATCGTCCGGCAGCCATTCCGGAAGCTGCGACGTCCGCGTCAAAAAAAACGCAGCCAAGGTGGCGAACACCAATGGAACGACCGTACCAGCCCAAATGGCAATTCCGCCACCCAATGGGGTCGGATGAGAATGCGTCTTCCGATCGGCCGGCTGATCCACCAGGTTCCAACGCGGTGCAATCACGCGCATCGCGGCAGTTGCAATGCATGACACGACAAATGCCGGCGCGATACAGCCAACCGCAAATATCAACGGTAACATCTACGGCACCGCGTTTCGATTAACATGACTGGAATGCTGAACATAGACGCGGCTTACCGAAACTTCTGCATACAGCTTACAAATTCCATATCGAAGGGTCGCTGAGGAGTTCATTCCAACGATTCGCTGCAACGCCGTCCCGACGATCTGTCGGAATTCATCGGCGAACTCGATATCAAATTCGTAAGAGTCCTTTACGGTCTCGGTTGCAATGATGGTGGGTTTTTGGGAACGGATCCTCGGTCATCCGGGACTTGATACTTCTCCTGCAATCGTTTCACCTCGGCTGTGAGATCCTTTTGAATCGAAGCGTACTGCGAATCGCCGTACACGCTCAACATTTCACGCGGGTCGTTCTGCAAATCGTACAATTCCCACTCATCAAGATTGTAGAAGTGGATGAGCTTGTAACGGTCGGTACGCACGCCGTAGTGACGCCGTACCATGTGTGCCGTTTTGCGGTCGCCAAAGAACTCGTAATAGTGATAGTACAGACTCTTGTACCAGTCATTCGGTCGTTGGCCTTCCAAGAGCGGTACGATGCTACGTCCCTGCATGTCGTCGGGGATATCCGCACCTGCAATATCCAAAAACGTCTCAGCGAAATCGAGATTCGAAAGCAAGTCGCTATTCACGGAACCGGCGGGAACTTTGCCGGGCCAACGAACCATAAACGGCATGCGGTACGATTCTTCGTACATGAATCGCTTGTCAAACCACCCATGATCACCCAAGTAAAACCCTTGGTCCGAGGAATAAATGACGATGGTATTGTCGGCCAAACCGGACTCGTCGAGATAGTCGAGTACGCGGCCCACATTGTCATCGACCGACGCCACACACCGCAGATAATCCTTGATGTAGCGCTGGTATTTCCACCGCACCAGTTCTTTCCCTTCGAGATTGGCTTCTTCGAATGCCTTATTCTTCGGGTCATAGGCGGCATTCCAGATCGCCAGTTGCTCAGGGGTTAGATTACGCGGCGGATTGAGCTTCAGATCGTTGGGAGTCATCGTCTTTTCGATCGACATGTCCTGCGTCTTCGCCGCCGTGCCTCGCCCGGAATAGTCATCGAAAAGGTTCTCCGGTTCGGGAATTGTTACATCATCGTACATCGTGAGATGTTTCGGCCCAGGCTGCCAATTGCGGTGTGGCGCCTTGTGCTGGTACATCATCATGAACGGCTTGTCTGAATCTCGCTTGTTCTTCAAAAAGTCGAGAGCGATATCGGTGATGATGTCCGTCGTGTATCCGGTATGCGAAACGCGATTTCCGTTTTCGATCATCGGCGGGTTGTAATAAGGCCCTTGGCCAATCAATACCTGCCAATAGTCGAACCCGGTCGGATCGGTCTTCAGGTGCCATTTACCGATCATTGCCGTTTGGTAACCCACCTTTTGCAGAAGCTTTGGAAATGTCTGCTGGCTGCCGTCAAAGGTGTTTCCGTTCTGCAAAAAGCCGTTTAAGTGACTGTGTTTGCCGGTCAAAATGACTGCGCGGCTTGGTCCGCAGATGGAATTCGTGCAGAAGCAGTTCTGAAACAGCATCCCCTCATTCGCGATGCGGTCTAGATTGGGGGTCTGGTTAATCTTCGAGCCGTAGCAACTTAAGGCGTGGGCAGCATGATCGTCGGTAAATATGAACAAGATATTCGGTCGACTATCCGCAGCAGTTAGCCCTCGACAAATTCCGAAAGCCAACAGTACGGCGACCATGAACCGCCAAACTACGAGACTCAGCGACTTCGAATTGCGGGATATCATCGGTTGGCACCTCTGGATTGTCTTTGAATCTTAATGCACATCGTTGCAACGGCTCTTTCGCATCATCTTGCGGGTTCCGACGTGCCAGTGCAAGCATCGATCCATGAGCCCAAATCACCGTCTTGCAGTCTCGCCTGATCACAATTCCAAGGGCTCTGGATGCCAAACGAGTCACAATTAAAGAATCGATACCACATCCGATCTGGTCATCGGGCGGAGGTTGATCCGTGCCTGGGAACAATCCCACTACGTTTCTGCAGTCATTCTTACGAGAAAAAATGCCAATTCGACACACTTTTGAATCAATCGCCTAAACAGAGCAAAAACCACAACCACATACCCAATAAACACTTACAACACAAAACAAACTACAGAGCGGTCCTGGCACGACGTTTGCATCTACAAACAATCAGAAAGTGTCGGAACCGATCGACCGCGATCGGTGTCTACCGACTCAGAGAGACGAGGTGCATCATGACCGATTCTTTACCGAAGAAAATGATCAGAAGGCTGGCGGCAGCAGAGGGTTTTCTCGAACTCGACTTGCCGCGATATGCACTGGAAGAACTGGATGCCATCGACGACGCAAACCGTCTCGAAGGCCCGATGATGTACCTACGCGGTGAAGCATTAAAGGCGCTGGCACAGTATGACAACGCGATTGAACCATTGAGCCGAGCGGCTGAGCTGTTTCCACCCCAATTGAGTAAGTTTGCCTGGATGTCGCTGAGCGATTGCTACCGCGAAACCGGCAAAGAAGAACTCGCCGACATGGCCCAGCAGGCCGCACGGGCCTTGGCTGACGTCGTTGCTCCGCCGACCTTGCAGGTGGATCTCCAGTTTCCGCTTCAATTCGACGTCGACTTCGGAGATTCACGGCGATCGCTGCCTCCGGAAGGCGAGCTATAAACAGCTCGAATCCAACCGACACTTCCGCTGACTGCTGAACGCTGTCCGTTCGACACTGCAAACGCGATTTCTTTGCGATATCGACCTCGACTCGGTTTGGACGAGTGCGACACGCTCGCCCGCGAGACCGACGTGCCGGCCTGCTCGCGCAGGAGTCGCCTGTTCGACCAAACGGCACGGCGAGGAAGATTTGCCCGTGTCGTCGCTGGAATCACAGACCCTTGTTGCACCATAGCAGTGCCCCTAGAATCGGAGGCCCGTGCAACTGGAACGATTTTGACCTGGAAAGCGCCGGAATGAGCCGCCAGCTTCTTACGAATCTCAACGATGGAGATGCCGTCGAAGAGACATTTTACCTTGCTGATAAACAACTGCGGGCCAATCGCAACGCGAATTTGTATCTATTGGCCACGCTGCGTGACTCGAGTGGCTCGATGAGCGGCCTGATGTGGAACGTGGCCGAAGACAGCATGTCTCACATCGATTCTGGTGATTATGTGCGCGTGCGGGGCAAAGTGCAGCTCTACCAAGGGAATCTGCAAATGATCCTCACCCACATTCAACGTGTTTCCCCCGAAACGGTTGATCCTCTCGATTTTCAGCAGCAGCCCCCTACGAACGTCGAACAATTGCTGACGCGCATGCGGGAAATCCTGCTTTCGATGGATGACCCTCACCTTCGCGCATTGATGGAGTGCTTCTTGATTGACGACGGGCTCATGGACTCGCTGTCCCGAGCAGCAGCCGGAGTCAAAGCCCATCACGCCTACCACGGCGGTCTGGTTGAACACATCGTCAATATGCTCGAGGTCGCCCACCGCATTGACGACCTTTATCCCGAAGTCGATAACAACTTGCTACTCGCTGGGATTTTTCTCCACGACATCGGCAAGATCCGCGAAATGGATTTTGAAAACGGCTTTATTTACACCGACGAAGGTCAACTGCTCGGGCATATGGTGATTGCCGTCGAAATGGTCAGCGACAAAGCCCAACAGGCGACAGAGTTGACTGGCGAACCATTTCCCGAGGAGACTTTGCTGCGCCTTAAGCACATGATTGTCAGCCACCACGGTACTTACGAATTCGGCAGCACAAGACTTCCGATGACTCCCGAGGCAATTGCGTTGCACCATCTCGACAACCTCGATGCAAAAGTCCACGAATTCGCCGACGCGATCGAAGGCGACCCGAACACAAAGTCGCACTGGACTCCATTCATCAATCGTATAGACCGCAAACTCTTTCGGGGCGCAAACAAAGCCGGCGAGTGATCGTTCAACCGATCGGCGATTCCGGTTGGCGTCGTGGGCCGCGCAATACCTTTTGTCCTAAATCATCGGCCGAGTCGAGTCGGAATTTCCGATTCGGCAATTCTCGGCCGGCGCCTCGACATTGACACGGTCATGGCATTTGCCGGCGTCATCGGCCAATCAACGTCGCTCACAAAACGGCAACAGACAAGATGAAACAACAAATTCTCGATTACCTCTCGCGATCGAATTATCGCCCGATCAAACCGAAAGAGTTGGCCAAGAAAATCGGCATTAAGAAAAAGAACATGCCGCAGTTTAAGGCAGCACTTGCGGAATTGGCCGATGCCGGGAAAGTGAAACGGGGGAAGAGCGGTCAGGTCCGCATCGCGACGGCTCCTGGTTTAATCGAGGGGATTATCAAAAAAACAGCATCCGGTGCCGGTTACTTAATCCCTCACGAGCAACCTGGGAAAAAACCGATAACCGATGTCTATATCGCTCCAGCTGATCTGGCAGACGCGCATACCGGCGACGAAGTCCTCGTCCAACTACTTAAGCGCCGACGCAGTGGCGGGCAACGATGCGGCCGAGTCGACGAAATCCTCGAACGGGCCACACACCGTTTCGTCGGCACGTATTTTGAAAGAGCAGGGCAGGGCCTTGTTCAAGTCGACGGAACAGCCATCTCCGACCCAGTGGCTGTCGGCGACCCCGGGGCGAAGGGGGCCCAGCCGCAAGACAAAGTCGTTGTCGAAATGTTGCGGTTTCCCTCGCACTTGCAACCGGGCGAAGCGGTCCTGACCGAAGTGCTCGGCCCGCAGGGGAAGCCGGGTGTCGACACGCTGACAATTATCCATGAATTCGGCCTGCCGGACGAATTCCCCGACGATGTTCTCGACGACGCACGGCAACGAGCCGATCAGTTTGATGAAAGTGATCTGTCGAATCGGCACGACCTAACGAACCAAACCATCGTAACGATCGACCCGGTCGACGCGCGCGACTTCGACGACGCCATCTCGCTGACCAAAAACGAAGCAGGGAACTGGCGACTGGGAGTTCACATCGCTGACGTTAGCCATTTTGTGCCGGAAGGAAGCCTACTCGACTTGGAGGCCAGAAAGCGAGGCACAAGCGTTTATTTGCCGGGCCGCGTTCTCCCCATGCTGCCGGAAATCATTTCCAACGGGCTCGCCAGCCTTCAGCAGGGACGCGTGCGATTCTCCAAGTCGGTATTTATCGAATTCACGCCGGACGGCGTTCCTCTGCATACCGAGTTCGCGGCATCCGCTATCAAAGTGACGAGAAGATTCGCCTACGAAGAAGTCCTGGACATTCTTCAGGGCAAACCACCGAAAAAGCGTCTGACAAAAAATGTGCAGCAACTCCTCAGCGACATGCAGACACTGGCGATGCTGCTGCGGAAAAGGCGATTCGCAGCGGGAGCTTTGGAGTTGACCCTGCCCGAAGTCAAACTCGACTTGGGGAAGAAGGGAGAAGTCACCGGTGCTCACACCGTTCCCCATGACGAAAGCCACCAAATCATCGAAGAATTCATGTTGGCAGCGAACATCGCGGTCGCCACTCATTTCGATGATCGGGCCATCCCGGTGATGAGGCGTGTTCACGGCGAACCATCGTCAGCCAAATTGTCTGCATTTCGAAATTTTGTCAAAGCGCTTGGCTTTCAACTCGAACGGCCACAAAGTCGCCATGCCTTGCAGGAATTACTCGACAAAGTTGAAGGGAAACCAGCATCGCAAGCCATCAATTACGCATTGCTACGAAGTATGAAGCAAGCGGAATACACAGGGCGCGACCTGGGCCACTATGCGCTGGCTGTGGAGAACTACTGCCATTTTACCAGCCCCATTCGCCGCTATCCCGACCTGGTCGTCCACCGAATGATCGAGTCCTTCCTCGGTTCATCGAAGAAGGTCTCCTACAAAAACGAATATGAGCTGACCAAACTGGGAAAACTCTGTTCGGGAGCGGAGCGGCGCGCCGCCACCGCAGAACGCGAACTCACCAAAATCAAACTGCTGAACTTCATGGCAGAGCGTATCGGTACGGAATTCGACGCCAATATCACCGGCGTGGAGCGTTTCGGGCTGTTCTGCCAGGGCCGCGAAATACCAGTCGACGGGTTCATTCACGTCAGCTGGTTGGGTGAAAACGACGTCTTTTACTTTGACGATGCCGCGATTTCACTCATCGGTCGTCGTACTGGCAAGCAATATCGCCTGGGAGACAAGATTCGCGTCAAAGTAGCGCACGTCGACCTCAATCGTCGGGAACTCGACCTGCACCTCGCACCAAGATCAACTACGGGAAAATCCAAGCCCAGAACGACAAAGGGGCGGAAAACGAGCGGTCGTAAGACCGATTCGCGAGGGGCAAAAACCGGTGGTCGAAAAAAAACCGGCAAATCGGCCCCCACGCGCAGTAAGAAAAAGAACTCTGCCGGCTCCTCCCAAACGAACCGGGGCAACCCACGGCGTAAACGCAAGAAGTCTAGGCGGCGGTCTTAGAAACGGCCCCGCAGGCCGCCTCGAGTTCTCTCGTTTTTCGCTTGGCCCTCACGATTGAAGTTGCGACCGGTTGACCTATAATCCGGTAAGAACAATCGATTCTGACCGCGTCGAGACGCCAATTTTCCAAGGAGCTGACTTTGAACTCGCTGGTGCGGGCCCTCACTTCTTCCGTTGGGAAGAAGTTCGTGATGGGAATTACGGGGTTGTTGCTGTGCGGCTTTTTGGTCATCCATCTGGCAGGCAATCTGCTGCTATACGTCGGTGCTGAACAGTACAACCATTACGCCCACTCCATGCATTCGCAGGAATGGCTCGTCAACATTGCCGAGGTGGGCCTGCTCGCGTTGTTCGCCGCCCACTTGTTCCTCGCAATTCGATTAACCACCGAAAACCGGGCCGCGCGTCAACAGCGGTACGAATTGAAAAAGTCAAAGAAGGACGATCCCACGACGGATTTACATGCGGACAGCTGGATGTTCATCTCTGGTGCTGTCGTTTTAGCGTTTTTGCTTGTGCACCTTGCTGATTTCCGCTTTGAATTGCGCGACCTCGACGATGTGGCTTACAAAACAACCACGGCGAGCGGAGAAATCATCGATAAGGAGCCGTTCGACAAAGCCGTGGCGCTACTGAAAAATCCGATCAGCCGGTGGGTGTACTTAATCGGTTCGGTCCTGCTGGCGTTCCATCTCAGTCATGGCTTTGCAAGTGCGTTTCAATCCCTCGGCATGAGTCATCCGAAATACAACGGTTTGATTCGTGTCGCTGGAATCGTTTTTGCATTTGTCGTCGGCATCGGATTCGCATCGTTTGTTGTTTGGGCATACTACTTGGAATAACACGGCCCCTGCAGGGTAATCGCCAATGGCACAGGTAATGGCTTCGACTCTGGATTCAAAAATTCCCGATGGTCCTATTAACGAAAAATGGGACAATCGGAAGAACGAATTGAAACTCGTCAGCCCGAACAATAAACGCAAATACGAAGTCATTGTTGTCGGAACGGGGCTTGCTGGTGCATCCGCCGCCGCTTCGCTCGGCGAGCTCGGTTACAAAGTTAAAGCATTTTGCTTTCAGGATTCGCCGCGCCGGGCCCATAGTATTGCCGCCCAAGGTGGCATCAATGCCGCCAAAAACTATCCCAACGATGGTGACAGCGTTTGGCGATTGTTCTACGACACGGTGAAGGGGGGAGACTTCCGCGCCCGCGAAGCCAATGTCTATCGCCTGGCACAAACGAGTAATCAAATCATCGACCAATGCGTTGCGCAAGGTGTTCCGTTCGCCCGAGAGTATGGGGGGCTGTTGGCCAACCGCACGTTCGGTGGGGCACAAGTTTCGCGAACCTTTTATGCCCGCGGCCAAACCGGCCAGCAATTGCTGCTCGGTGCCTACAGCGCCTTGATGCGCCAGGTCGATAAGGGCAACGTCAAAGTCTTTCCGCGCCGCGAAATGCTCGATCTCGTCGTCGCCGACGGAATGGCCCGCGGTATTATCACGCGCAACCTTGTGACCGGCGAACTGGAAACCTTTACCGCAAACGCGGTGGTCCTGTGCACAGGCGGGTACGGCAACGCTTTCTATCTTTCAACCAACGCCAAGGGATGCAACGTCACCGCGGCCTGGCGATGTTATCGACGCGGCGCTTATTTCGCCAATCCCTGTTTCACGCAAATCCATCCAACATGCATCCCGGTTTCGGGCGATTACCAATCGAAGCTCACGCTGATGAGTGAGAGCCTGCGAAACGACGGGCGAGTTTGGGTTCCGAAACAAGCGGATGATTCCCGCCCGCCCCATGAAATCCCCGACGAAGAGCGCGATTACTATCTCGAACGGAGATATCCCTCGTTCGGCAACATGGTTCCGCGCGATGTCGCATCAAGAGCCGCCAAGGAACGCTGCGATTCGGGCTTCGGAGTCGGCGATACCGGCCAATCGGTTTATCTCGACTTCCGTGACGCGATCGCCCGGGACGGAATCGACGTGATTCGCGCGAAGTACGGCAATCTTTTCCACATGTACGAAAAGATTACCGCTGAGAATCCGTACGACGTACCGATGCGAATCTATCCGGCCGTCCATTACACCATGGGCGGGACCTGGGTCGACTATAATTTGCAAAGCACCATTCCGGGATTGTTTGTACTCGGCGAGGCGAATTTCTCCGATCATGGAGCCAACCGCCTCGGTGCCAGCGCTTTGATGCAGGGACTGGCCGACGGCTATTTTGTCATTCCCTATACGATTGGCGACCACCTGGCTTCGACGAAATTCGACGCCGTCAACGAGGATCACCCGGCCTGCGCGAGTGCCCGAAACGATGCCGCCAATCGCATTTCTGAAATTATGGCGGTGGAAGGCCAACGATCCGTCGACAGCATTCATCGCGAATTGGGACAAATCTTGTGGAACTACTGCGGCATGTCGCGCAGCGCAGAAGGCTTAACGGAAGCGATCGATTCCATCAAGAAACTCCGTGAGGAATTCTGGACGAATGTCCGCGTGATGGGTACGGGCGAAGGACTGAATCAAAACCTCGAACACGCCGGCCGCGTCGCTGATTTCCTCGAATTTGGAGAATTGATGGTTCGAGATGCTCTGAACCGCAACGAGTCATGCGGCGGCCATTTTCGTGAAGAGTATCAAACAGCTGAAAATGAAGCCTTGCGTGACGACGAAAACTTCTGTTACGCCGCAGCCTGGGAATTCAAAGGTGTCGATGAAGAGCCGGTTCTGCATAAGGAAGAATTAACGTTCGACTATGTTCCCCTCACCACGAGGAGCTACAAATAATGAGCGACGTGCTGAACCTGACGCTGAAAATCTGGCGGCAAGCCAATTCAGAAGATCGCGGAGGGTTCCAAACCTATCAGCTGAGCGGCATCTCCACACACATGTCGTTTCTCGAAATGTTAGACGTGCTCAACGAGCAATTGATCGCCAACGGTGAAGAGCCGGTACATTTCGACCACGATTGCCGAGAAGGCATTTGCGGAACGTGTAGCTTGATGATTAACGGCCAGGCACACGGTCCGGACCGCGAAACCACGACCTGCCAACTCCATATGCGGCGATTCAACGACGGCGACACGATCGTCATCGAACCCTGGCGAGCGCGGGCATTTCCAGTAATCCGCGATCTGGTGGTCGATCGCTCGGCATTCGACCGCATTGTTTCAGCCGGCGGCTACGTTTCCGTGAATACCGGTAACGCCCCCGATGCGAACTCCCTGCCAGTCCCCCAACAGGACCAGGAAAAGGCCATGGACGCTGCCGCCTGCATTGGGTGCGGCGCCTGTGTGGCCGCCTGCAAGAACGCTTCGGCCATGCTGTTTGTCAGCGCAAAGGTCTCGCAGTTTGCCGTCCTGCCACAGGGGAAACCGGAACGCGATCGCCGGGTATTACGCATGGTGGCCCAAATGGACGAAGAAAACTTCGGGTCGTGTACGAATACCTACGAATGTGAAGCGGCATGCCCGGCGGCGATTTCCGTCTCGAACATTGCCAGACTCAATCGCGAGTACTTGCGTGCCTCGTTGACCTCCGATGCCTAGTGGATTCTCGAGTCTGGATGTCTGCGTATGGAAGTCGCGTTTTCATGGCTCATGACATACTCACCAAGGATTCGACCATTTCGCGGTAAACGATAGGAAGTCGCATGGCAGACGAACCGCTATTAAGGACCGCTTGCCATGAGTGGCACGCTGCTCATGGGGGCCGCATCGTCGACTTCGCCGGCTGGGAGATGCCGGTGCAATACTCGACCATCACTGAAGAACATCTGGCGGTTCGTCATGCTGCTGGCCTCTTTGACATTGCCCATATGGGCCGCCTGACATTTAAAGGGCCGGACGCTTCCCGATTCCTCGACTCGATTGTCACCAACGATGTGGCCAGCCTGAAGCTCGGTCAAATTCGTTATGCACTCATCACCAACGAAGCCGGCGGAATTCTCGACGACGTGCTCGTCTACCGGTTTGAAAGCTCTTACCTTTTGGTCGTGAACGCGTCGAATCGGCTAAAGATCGTCAAATGGATCGAAGATCACATCGATGGCTTCGATGTCGAATTCGAAGATATCACCGTTTCGCGATTTATGCTGGCGCTGCAAGGGCCAAAAGCGTTGGAAGTCCTCGATCCTCTCGTCGATACAGACCTGACGGACATTTCGTACTACTACGGGACGGAATCATCGATTGCAGACCAAGCCGCAATCGTCAGCCGCACCGGATACACCGGGGAAGACGGCTTCGAGGTGATTGTCGCTGCAGACTTCGGCCTTTCGCTTTGGAAAACTCTCATCGAGCAGGGGGCTACTGTTGGGCTAAAACCAGCTGGTCTTGGCTGCCGAGACACGCTGCGACTCGAAGCGGCCATGCCGTTGTACGGTCACGAACTCGATGAATCGATCGACCCGTTGACCGCCGGGCTCGGGTTCGCTGTCAAACTCGATTCGGCCGACTTCATCGGAAAATCGGCACTCGTGGCCGCCAAACAAACCGGCACCACTAAGAAACGTATCGGTCTCGTGCTGGAAGGCAGGCGGATTGCCCGCGAAGGAGCAACCGTATTGAACGAGGGCGAAGCGGTCGGTGAAGTCACTTCCGGAACGTTTTCACCAACGCTCGAGAAGCCGATTGCGATGGCTTATGTGCAGCCCGGCTGCTCTGCTGTCGGAACAAAGCTAACTGTCGACATTCGTGGAAAGTCGATTTCGGCGGACGTAATCAAACTGCCATTCTACCGTCGGGGATAACGGTCGCGAAAACCGCATTCGCCGTCGCTACACGCGTCTCAGCGATTGGGGCGGTAGGCTGGCTTTCCCGGGATTTCCGTCCGAATGCTCAGCAGGTAAGTCCCGCACGCGACGTAAAGCGTCCGCAAATCCTCGCCACCGAACGTGCAGTTGGTAATCGTGTCTTCCGGCGTTTCGCGGTAGGCCAATAATTCACCCTGTGGAGAGATCACGTGAATGCCGGGGCGAGTGCTTAACGTCTCACTGGTATTTCTTCGATCATGCAGCCCGGCAGCGACGTACAAGTTCCCTTGCGAGTCGATACACATTCCGTCGCCGCTCCGTCCGGGATAGAAATCGATCAACGTGCGTTGGTTCGAAACATTTCCATCGGCATCCAAGTCAAACGCCTGAATGTTACGAGGGTGGTCCGCATTGGGATGCGCCTCGATCAGATACAAGACCGAATCATCGGGACTGGTGACGATGCCATTGGGCTTTTTGCAAGCCGGCTCAGCAATAATCCGCGTCACTTGCCCATCGGGATCGATCCGGTAGACCGAATCAACGTTTCGAGTTCGAGCGGCATTGGCGTCGAATCGCGAGGTGAAGTAAATACGACCTTTTTGATCGAGTGCCAAGTCGTTCGGCGCGCCAATCCCTTCGCCCTGATACTGGTCGACCAATACGGTGATTTCGCCGGATGTCATGTCCGTGCGCGTGACTCGACCGGCTCCACCTTCGCAGGTGAGGAGGTTGCCTTCGGGATCGAATAACAATCCGTTCGCTCGGTTGCTGTTTTCACGAAAGACTGAAAGCTTGCCGGCCGTCGGATTCCAGTGCAGAATCTTCGACACGCGGACGTTCGTAAAGTAGACGTTTCCTTGACGGTCGACCGCAGGGCCTTCCGTAAAAACGATTTCATCCGCGATTCGCGTTTCGGTGCGATGCATGCCGAGGTAACGGTCGGAATCGAGTGAGGCATAACGCCCGGCAATTCCTTCGTCAGCCCGCAAGGCCGTGGGAACAGCGGCGATGACTGCACCTGCAGAGACCTGGGCGAGGAATTGCCGACGAGTCCAATGAGTTGAAAGTCTTGTCACAGCACCAGTGCCACTTTCGGGTTCACTTCGATCCACAGAACATACTCCCGGTTGAGAAGTCACGACAGATGCAGGGCAGGGGCCGGCAATACAAACGCTGTCTACGGTGATTGGTGTGTCAAGGAATCCACCAAGATGCCGATCGTCGCAGCTCAACTGTGTCGCCGCTCATGCTTCAACGAATTCGTTTTACTGCAATAGCGAGACCAACGCCATCAATCAATGTAGATGAACTCATTGAGATTGTAGATCGAAAGGCACAGGTCGGTCAGGGCGGCGGCGGAATAGGGATCGATGCTCTCGTCCAAATGATCCGGGAGAGCCAAGGATTCGACCGAACGCCCCGATTCCCGAAGCCGGTCGATATTTCCGAGAAGAAACTCTTCCGCAATCTCCGATTCGGCATCGGTGGGGAATCTCCCCAGCGCCCGCCGATAGCAAATTCGAATCTGCTCCTTACGATCGCGTGGAGCTTGCTTCAAGACGGCCGATGCCAGATCACGCGCCGCGTTCAGCGTCAATTCGGAATTCAGTAGCATTAACGCTTGCGGCGCAATCGTTGATTCGTTTCGCTCGGGGCAACTAGCATTTGTGTCCGGCTTGTCGAACGCCTCGAACAACGGAAAACGCAGATTCCGCCGAACGAACAGATAGATACTGCGACGACGGTGATCTTCTTCATCCGGGTCAACATTCCATTGATTTTTCAGCAGCGTCGAAACCAGCTCGTCTGGAAGCGGCGGTCGAACTCCCCGTCCACCACGTCGGCGGCTGAGCCGATCGGCGGACGCAAGCATCGCATCGCGAATCGCCTCGCCTTCCAGCCGTCGCCGATTTGCACGGCTCCAATACTCGTTCTCCGGATCGACCTTCAGGGATTCTTGCCAAACGTCGGCAATCGACGGCGACGGTCGACTCACGGTTCGATACGTGGCTGAGGTCACCATCAAACGATGCATCGCTTTGAGGCTCCAACCGAGTCGTGGAAGCTCGGTCGCCAGCCAATCCAGCAGCATCGGGTGAGAAGGCCATTGCCCCATCACGCCAAAATCGCTGGGTGTCGAACTGAGCCCTCTGCCGAAGTGATGCTGCCAAACCCGATTAACAATCACTCGAGTTGTCAGGGGGTGATCCGGTCGCGTCAGCCAGTCGGCCAAAGCCGTCCTGGCACCGTCGGCTCCCGGGGACTGCAGTTCCGCCGGAACTTCCTCGTCCCAAGGATTGGCAATGCGGGGGAAGGCCGGCATCACTTGTGGACCCGGTCGTCTGAAATCGCCGCGAATCATCAAATGGGCAGATATTCCCCGGCTACTGGCCAAGGCAATTTGAGCCGATTTGTTCTTTTGGAAATCGACCGACGATTCGAAGAATGCTCGGAGCCGATAAAAATCAAGCTGACTAATCGGATCGTACTTGTGGTCATGGCACTGGGCACAGCCCATCTGCAAACCGAGAAACATCGAACTCACCGTGCTGGTGATATCATTCAGAAAGCTATGGCGGCGTTCGGAAACCAAGTTAATGTCGGGCATGTCGGGGCCACACAACAAGAACCGAACGGCCTGAATCTCTTCCGGAGTGAATTGATACAATTCATCGCCGGCTATTTGCACGCGCACAAACTCATCGTAGGGCAGGTCGCGATTGAGCGCATCGATCACCCAGTCACGATATTGCCACGAATGCTCCCGAACATGGTCGTGTTCGAAGCCATCGGTTTCAGCAAATCTCGCCAGGTCGAGCCAATGCTGTGCCCACCGCTCTCCGTATGCATCTGAAGCCAGCAATTGATCGACAAGATTTGCATAGGCTCTTGGGGATTCGTCGCCAACAAACTTGTCGATATCAGCAGGTGTCGGCGGTAATCCGGTGAGATCGAACGTGACCCGTCGGATCAGTGTCGTGCGATCACATTCGGGCATCGGCGACAGGCCGGCCCGTTCCATACGAGACAAAATGAATCGGTCG
Organism: Planctomycetaceae bacterium; assembly: GCA_028284485.1. Classification (GTDB taxonomy): domain Bacteria; phylum Planctomycetota; class Planctomycetia; order Planctomycetales; family Planctomycetaceae; genus JANQRQ01. The sequence continues at coordinate 24,137 of JANQRQ010000132.1, forward strand.
ATGGTGTTTCTCGGCCAGTCCTCGTTTTTCACTTGGGGAACAGCGGGACGAACCAATGGACTGAAGGCCCAATGGTCCCGGTCTTCATCCTCGATAGGAGGCTCCGAGATGTGAGCACTTGCGTCACTCGGCGGTTCCGCCGCCAAGACAGTTCTTGCCGTTTCAACACAAGCCCAGGCTCCTGCCACAAATGCGAAGAGAAAGGTCCATCGCGACAGATTCGCCGACACCGTCGTCATTAGGCGGCTGTGAATATTCGTCGAATTGAACTCTCGGAATTTCATCGTGGGCGAACTTTACTGAAAACTTGCAGCGACTCTTCTTCGCTTCAACTGATCGTCGAACGATCCACACGGATAGTCGACATCAATGTTCCGGCGCTAATCTGACAGCTAAACCGTGTTTAGTCTTACTGTAGCGGCTGGCGCTCTGTGAATTACGTCGAAGAAACTAGATCGTCGCTAAATCAAATCTGTACACGCTCTAAACCAGGATTTCGGAAATCACGCGGCCTGCGACATCGGTCAGTCGTTCGTCGCGACCGTTGTGGAAATAGGTTAACAGCTCATGGTCGAGGCCCAGAATGTGCAGGATTGTCGCATGCAAATCGTGAATATGGACCTTGTTTTCTGCCGCTCGCAACCCCACATCGTCGGTTGCTCCGTAGGCCGTTCCCCCGCGCACTCCTGCTCCGGCCATCCACACGGAGTAGCCCCACGGATTATGGTCGCGTCCTTTTCCTTTTTCGCTCATCGGCATTCGGCCGAATTCGCCTCCCCAAATCACCAACGTGTCCTCGAGCAGACCGCGGCGTTTGAGGTCCTTCAGCAGCCCCGCCACGGGTTTATCCGTTCGCCGGCAGTACAAACCGTGGTTTTGCGCCACGTCGTTGTGTGCGTCCCAACCGTTCGTGTCGCCGGAGTAAAGTTGCACGAACCGAACATTGCGTTCAATCATGCGGCGGGCCAACAAACAACGAGTGCCAAACTCGTTTGTCTCTTCTTCGCCGATTCCGTATAGCGCAAGCGTTTCCGCTGTCTCGTCGCGGAAGTCGACGATTTCGGGAGCGGCTGTCTGCATACGAAATGCTAATTCGTAATTGTTGACCCTCGCCGAAAGTTCGCTGTCAAAATCTCGCTGCTGCAAATGGTTTTGATTCAACTTGCGAATCAAATCGAGTGACGCACGTTGTTGCTCACCCGAGACCTGCCGTTGCGGCTTCAAGTGCAAAATCGGATTCGCTCCGGAACGCATCGTTGTTCCCTGATAGGCGGCCGGCAAATAACCGCTTCCCCATGCAGGAGGGCCTCCTTTGAGCCCGCCACCGGGATCCGGCATGACGACAAACGCCGGCATATCTTTGTTCTCGCTGCCCAGACCATAGGCCAGCCAACTTCCCAAACTCGGTTTGCCCATCAGGATGTGACCGGTATTCATCTGATAGACCGATTGCGGGTGATTTACACTGTCGCCGTGGCAACTTCGCAAAACACAGATGTCGTCGGCACATCCGGCGATCTGCGGGAGGAAATCGCTGATTTCCAACCCGGACTCTCCGCGGGGCCGAAATGGTCTGATTGGTGGTAGCAACGGATTCTGTGCAACGTTTCGGCGAGTCATGACCGGGCCAAAACTCTCCGGTAACGGTTGTCCGCCGTACTTCGTCAGACCGGGCTTCGGGTCGAACAAGTCCACATGACTGGGACCGCCATGCATAAACAGATAAATCACGCGGGTCGCACGCGGTTGAAAGTGAGGTTCTTTCGGCGTATTCGGCTGCGCGGTTTCACCGGCCGTGGCCTGAGTCAACAAGCCGTTTTCCTGCAACATCGACGCCAAAGCCAGGGCGCCGATTCCGCCGCCGGCATTCATCAAAAAGCTGCGCCGTGTCGAAAAAGCCGGGAAATGAGATTGTTTCATAGCGGCCTTCCGATTTTCCCGCAAAAACGATACAAGCAGGCACCGTTGACCCGAGGAGAGAAAGCAAGCTCAGATCAATCCATAATTATGCATGATTGAGTTTGACCTGAAAAGACCTTGGCCCCATCCCGGCCATTTCCTTTCGAATTTCCCCTCGCTGGACAACCGGTATTGCGAATCGACACAATTGTGAACCCTCACGAATTCCACAGAATCGTCCGTCGTCAAATACGTTAAGATCAGCAAATCCGACGTCTCCATTTACAGCGTATTACGCTGACATGTGGCCGCGACAATCGCGTTTTGTACCATCATAGCCGGCCCCCACGAGCCAGAATCGCCCACCAGAAAAGGTAAACCGTTCCAGAAGCGAGGATCGGCCTCAAACAACGTAACAGACGGAGCAGGAAAAGCACGAATGCGCGAATACAGCAACTATCAAAAGAAGGTGATTCAGCGGTACTACGACAATCGCGAGCAAATCGACGAACAGCGACTTAGCGAGCTCGTCACGAGCCTTTATTTGGCTGAGGGCAAAAAGCGAATCAAGCTATGGCAGTCTGCCGAAGAGGTAATGACGCGACTGAAAGTCCCCGAATCGCGAGTCAAACATGTCGTGTCGACGGATGACCCTGCAATCCTCGCGGAAGTCGTCAAAGATTTGCAATCGGGAGCGATCAAGCCATAACCGAATCAAACTTCGGTCAAATACGTCGGAGAATCTCGGCCGTGAAGAGCCTGTGAAGGGCTCAGCGTCGTAGGCGGCAAATAACCCGTCGAGGCAAGTCCGGACGGACCAGGGAGCCATCGACAACCAACAGCGTGATCGACTCGCTACACGGTCGGAAGGATCATGTCTTCGTGCCAAAACCGGCTGAGTTCTCGGACCACATGCAGGAATTTCGGCATGTCCACCGGCTTGGTGAGGTAGCTTTCGACCTGCAGTAATTCACTCTTCTCGATATCAACCGGATCAGTTGATGCGGTCATGACGACGACCGGAATTCCCTTGAGGTCGAGATCGTCTTTGATCTCGGCGAGAACTTCCCGACCGTCTTTGACAGGCAGGCCCAAGTCGAGAAGAATCAGATCCGGACGAGGCGCCCTGGCGAATCGGCCTTCGCGATAGAGAAAATCCAAAGCTTGCTGGCCGTCGCGTAGCCAGGACAGCCGGTGCTGAACGCCCCCTTTACGGAGCGCACCCATCGTCAAACGGGCTGACGAAAGGCTGTCTTCGACAAGCAGGATCTCCATCGGTCGTCCAACGGTTCCTTGGCTCATAATATCACACTCATTGTGGAGGAAAGGACCGCACCGGTCGGGAAATGAATCGCATGATGCGTACTCTTGAAGAGCAACCATCCTAGCAACTCGCGCCCCGAGAATCAAAGAAAAGCGACCTCAGCGTACCTTGATTCCGTTCGAAATCTGTACAAATGCTTCGATCGTTGCCCAACGAGCCGGCTAGTCTTTGCCCCCGCCGGATTCCAGCAATACGGCTGGGCGTGCCTCGTCGACAGATCCGCACGATTTACCGCAAACTGCTTTGCTATCTGCTGTTACGGCTGGTTCTGTTTCGAGCAACTGTTCGAATTCCCCCGTGTTATCAAGATCGGGGAGGCGTGCCGATGTCGCTGCGTAAGTTCCCATGACCAGCAGCGCGAATGCACTCGACGTCCAAAACATCGGCGTAAAGCCAAAACTGTCGATGATTCGGCCCAGGACTGGTGCCGACAGCAGCACTCCAACTTCGGTAAACCCCAAAGTAATTGTCGTGCCGGTTCCTCGGTACATCGGCGGAAACGAACCCGATCCGATCGAGACAACGGCGGGAAAAAGCAAAGCGTGCCCGAACCCGCAGAAAACAGCCGGCAACAAGAACTCCCATTCGGCTGTGACAAAGGGCAAAAGCAAATGCCCTATGCAGTGCCCTCCCAAACCATAGACGATCATTCGGTGTCGGCCGATGGTTTGACTCCAACGTCGCGTGGAGATTCTAAGAATAAAGGCAGAAACGGAATACACGGTAAAGAACAATCCGATACCGCCCAGATTTCGCTCGGTCGCGAACCGCGTGAGAAATACCGTCGTCACGGCCAAACCGACGCCCATCATGATGGCGACCAACAGGACGTTACCGGGCCAATAGCGCATCAACAGGTGATGGGCGGCCGGTGTTTCGTGTGGTCGGTCGTGGTCGTCACCACGGGTTAAAATAACAACAATGACGAAATACACGGCTCCCAAGGCAACGGAAGTTCCAAACAGAACTTGAAATTGCAGGCTTCCCGGAGAGATCGCGGTAAGAATCCAGTCCCCAAGCAGGGAACCGAGGATGATTCCGACAAAGCCACTGCTTCCCAAGTTTCCGATGACTTCTGTGCGACGCACGATTGGAACGCGACTCTGGACATGAACGATCGAGCACGTGAACATGCCAGCGAGTCCCGTCGCGTAGGCAATCCGTGCGGCGAAGATTGTCCACGACAACGAATCGGTCAGCAGAAACGCCGAACATCCGGTGACAAATAGAACAGAACTCGCTGTCCAAAGTTTGCGTGTTCCGTAACGGTCAATCGCTTGCCCTAAGAAAAAGCGTGCCGACAAAGCACCGATCATGCCGATGCTGACAATCGCTCCGGCAGCTTGCTCAGTTCCGCCCAAATAGGCCACTAATTCGGCGAATCGAAATGTCAAAGCGTTAGCAGTAACCAGCGCAACATTCGCAGCGTACGCCAGCCAGAAAACGTTTGTGTAGATCTTAGGAGAGTTTAACTCCGGAGTTTCTGTGGTCATGGTTTTCTTGTATCGCAAGCGGCAGCATCATTCTGCCGTCGATTGTTTACATATCGAGTTATTTCGTTGACCAGTTGGCCACGAGTCGACACGTCGCCTCGAAAAGCGAGGCAGACTTGTCGCGACGGAGATTCCGTTTCTTCCTTGAATCCCGATCTCGCATAATCCTTGTTAACGATCTCTTAACGTGAATCGACGGGGTGCCGCATTAAGAGATTTAAAGGCATGGCTTCTGAGGCAGGTGACTCCATCTTAGGAAGTGCGGCGCCCTCGTGGAAGGCACTCACGGGAAGAGACACGCGTGCTAGTTAAAAGTTCGCGGAGATTGGGGGGAACGTCGACTGGATGCCGACGCCGATAGTGCAATCAGCCGCCAAAAGCGCCATATCGCCTTACGCCGCGTGCAAAGGCGATTCGGTTTAGAGCCAGGAGTGCGACGATCCATGCCAGTTCGATGAGTAGTTCGTGCGCCATTTCGGCATGCGTATATTTGCCCAGCATGATGGCCGCTGGAAAGTACGCCAGGAACTTGAATGGCAGATACTGGACGACGTTGTTGATTTCGTCGGGCAACCAATCCAAGGGAATCATGTGACCGGAAAGGAAGTAGTTAATCATCATGTAAATGAACAACAGCGAACTGACTTCCAGAAACCAGAATGAAATGAGCCCAATGAGTGACTCAATCAGAAAGCCCGCCAAAAAGCCCATGATCAACGACGCGATCCATGCTGCAATCGTCCAGGAATCGGGCCATCCGGGAAAGTAATTCCGGCAAAGATAAAACACCAAGACAAACGGCCCGGTAGCAACACAGTAATAGACCAGTTTGTGTGCAACCCGATGCCAAAAAAGATAGCCCAACATATCGATTGGCTGGGTGAGATACTTTTTGACTGTTCCATCGCGCACATCGCGGGCCACACCGCTGGCTAATCCCGGCATGCTCGAAAACGCTCGCCCGACCATCGCCAAGAGGTAATAAGCCACCATTTCGTTGTACGTGTACCCATTCATCTCGCCGTGGGCCGACTCGGTACCGACGGCATAAATGGCGCCCCACAGGAAGATGTTCGTGACGATGGGTAAGAATCGGACCAAGGTCGCAAACGCAAAATCGGCGCGGTAAACAAACCGCTCTTCGATGCACGTCTTCAGAATGATCCAATTGACGCGTACGGTTCCGATCATCGGATTCTCAATCTCAAGAGGGCACTAAGTTTCATTTCATCAACCCTCTTTTGCATATCAGTCGGACGTATGTCCTCTTTCGTATCGAGGAAACGACTGCAGCACACCAACGAGAGCGGTTTACTTTTTCTTGTGGGTGCTTCTAGCTCGTGGGAAATAGCGATCATAGAACAAAACGCGATTGCCGCGGCCACAAGTCAGCGTAATACGTTGTAAGAAACGATACAGAGTCCGATATCCCGATCATTCCGATGTCGAGGCGATTTCCTCATTCGGCGCGCGGCTCTGATTTGTCGTCGTTGTGAACATTTCTGAGATCACCTCTTCCAGCGGTCGCTCCTGCACGGCGACATCTTCAATTGTGTACTGCGCAAGAAGGCTCGTTAGAATCTCCGGAATCTGATTGCGTGGCACTTCCATCTTCGCGCGCGGTGGAGAAACTTCGAATACGGTTCCATAGCGTTCCAGGTCGGCGGGGACTTCAGACCCGGCGAACAACAAATCGATCACTTTATGATTGCTAAATCGATCGATGATGTCCGAAAGGGGACCGTCATGCTTAAGCTCCCCTTCATTGATGATGATGGCACGTTTACAAAGTGCCTGCACATCTTTCATATAATGACTCGTCAGGAGAACAGTAATTCCTTGTTCCGATTGATAGTATTTCAGAAAATCCTGAACCTTACGTTGCGACACCACATCGAGCCCGATTGTCGGTTCGTCCAGCAGCAACACGTCGGGGCTGTGCAATAATGCCGCAATCAATTCCATGCGCATGCGTTCGCCCAGGGAAAGTTCGCGTACCGGCTGGCTGACCAGCCGCCTCACTTCCAGCAGGTCGGTCAGTTCGTCCAACCGACGCTCGAAGGCTGCTGTCTCGATTCGATAGATTTCTTTATGCAATCGAAACGATTCCTGCGCAGGTAAGTCCCACCAAAGTTGATTCTTTTGCCCCATGACGAGCGAGAAGCGGCGGCGGTAAGCGTTCTCGCGCTTCCAGGGAATGTGGCCTAGCACGGTGGCCTCACCGCCACTGGGATAGATGAGCCCTGACAGGAGTTTGAGTGTTGTTGTCTTTCCGGCACCGTTGGGTCCCAGAAAGGCGACCATTTCTCCCGGCTCAATGTCGAAGCTGACCGATTGGACCGCCTTAACCTCGCGATATTCGCGCCGAAACAAACCGGCCACCGAGGCAAACAATCCCTCTCGCTTCCGGTAGACCTGGTACACCTTCGAGAGGTTCTTAACGGCTATCGCCGGCATGACAATCGTTCCAAATCTGCTTCGAGTCCCTCCAAGCGGCACCGCTCTGGTGTCACGCTGGACTCTTCAATTCCCCTACAGCGTGTTACGCTGACTCGCAGCTGCGACAACAGCGATTGCCCATTAACGTCTCAATAAATCGCCAACCCCATACTACAAACGCAGGCTGACAAGCTGCCGTAGCGTAATACGCGGTCATAGCAACAAACAAGTGTGAGGGTCGTCATCAGTTTTCCGTACTCGGACCGCCCAATTTCGGCCACCAATGCGAAAAAAAAGCTCGGCAGACAAAATCATCTGCCAAGCCGTGTGATTCGAGTAAACGAAGAGTTCCGACTGTCCGTGTCGAATCTCGCAATGTTACCGTTGAACGGTCCTTGCTTGAGAAATCAGTTCCGCATAGTCCGCAGCAATCGCCAACACTTCGGAATTATAGAATGTATCCGGCAGCACGGGGCCGTCGAGCAGCGAAGTGTTGGCTTCCTCTTCCTCTTCTTCTTCCTCGTCGTCTTTGGACTCCTTGTCCTTAATGCGTTCGGCCTTGCGAACTTGCTCGTTGAGAGAGACTTGTTTTCGATTCTTGCGTTCCAGGTACCGATCGATATCTGCCTGCAATTCCTGAAACTCCTCATTGGCCGCGATGCGGTTTGCGCTTCGCTTCTGCAATTCGGAAATAACGTCGGAATTGACCATTCCGACCGTTTCAAAACCGGCCGGACGGACGCGACTGAATTTCAAGGCGTTGTCCAGGAAAGATTCCCCAAGATCCATGTGATCGATCATCGATGGCAAAATAACATCGGAGGGGATTCCCAGATTCTGGGTACTGTCCCCATTGACGCGATAGAACTGGTTGATGGTCAGCTTTAAGGCACCAAGATCGGTCGTTTTAAGAAAGGCGAACGGCTGCCTGGCAACCGGCATCACGTTCTGAACTGTTCCTTTGCCGTGTGTCGTCGTATCACCGATAACAATGCCGCGACGATAGTCTTTGATGACTCCAGCAAAGATTTCCGAAGCCGACGCTGAAAGCCGATTGCACAAAACAACCAACGGGCCGGAATACGCGACCGAAGAATCTTCGTCGAAGTGGACCTCGACGTCATTCTCGTTGCCATCCGGCTCTTTGACTTGGACGACGGGGCCGTCTTCAATAAACAAACCCGAAACTTCGATTGCCTCGGCGAGTGCTCCACCGCCGTTTGTGCGTAAATCGATGACGATAACATCAACGCCGCCTTGATCGCGGAAACTCATCAGCACTTCATAGACGTCCTTCGAGGTGCTCTTGAAATTGTTATCGCCGTTCTGAGCCCCGGCAAAGTCTCGGTAGAACGTGGGAATACTGATCACGCCGATTCGTGACTGACGGCCTTCCAGCCGATCCCCCGCTTGGATAATCTCACCTTTAACTTCGTCCGATTTTAGCTCGATCTTCTGCCGCGTCAGCGCGTAGACGTTAACCTCTCCCGTATCTTCCGCCTTCACACGAAGTCTGACTTTGGTCCCGCGTTTCCCACGAATCTGGCGAACAACCTTGCTGAGTTTCATTTCGACGATGTCAACGAACTCGCCGGTTTCCTGAGCCACGGCCATAATCTTATCGCCGACTTTCAGCCGTCCGTCTTTATCGGCGGCGCCACCGGGAACGATCTCGGCAACCACGGTAAAGCCATCCTCAGAACGGAGCGCGGCGCCAATACCGTCGAGACTAAGTTTCATCGCGATTTGAAACTCTTCCAACGACTCCGGCGACATGTAGTCGGAATGCGGATCAAAGCAGTGGGCCAGGGCAGAGAGATATAACTCCAGTTTCTCACTCGACTCAGTTTCGTTCACGGTCCGATGGAGAATTCGATAGCGTTTGTGAAGTTGTTCTTTCGCTTCGTCGTCTGGCGTTTCGTCGAGCTTAAGACTCAACAAGTCGTGTTTAATGCGCTTACGCCAACGATCATCGCTTTCAGCCTTCGACTGGGCCCAAGACAGGTCGTCCGCGTCGATGACAATCGACTCATCGACGGAAAAGTCGTGCTCTGCGTCAACCAACTTGTGCGCCAACTCGATACGCTCGTTAAGCCGGTTGACATACAAGTCAAATGTTCGGTAGGCAAAGTCGACATTGCCCATTTTCAACAAATCGTCGAGCTCTTGGCGATACGCCGAGATTTGATCGATATCTGATTGCAGAAAATACAGCTTCTGCGGATCGAGGACTTCGATAAAACGATCCAGCAGTTTTTCGGAAACGGCATCGTCGATCTCGCCACGGTTAATGTGAAACCTCGTAATGAGTTGGCAGACCCTTTTCGTCGTCGTCTCATCGTTTGAAACGGCGGTCGAAAACTGTTGTGCGAATATCGTCGTTGCCACCAACATCAACATGGCAACGGTTAAGGTACTGGCAGCACGCGAAGGAGTCTTCAACTTCATAGGTTCCACCTGGAGAAGAAGGGTGATGGATCAATAAAGTGACGTCGAACGGCCACTACCCTGAATCGTTTGTTCAGATGAGCAGCGCAATTTGATGATATTATCGCAAGTTTCGATTTGTGACAAGAGGCGGTTCTGAATCATCTTGAACGTAGCCTTCGATGGCTATTGACTTTACGCAATCCGGCCCGACCGTCCGACACTTCACAATTCGGTCGTTTCCGCAAAATGTCGCCAAAACAGGGCCCGAATTAGTATCGGCCACAGAAACGCCTGCAAATCATCCTCTGATATGCATTACGGCATTCGGCGACACAATGCTGGATTCTGCCCGGTTTCAGTCAAGCGGCCGCCTGGTGAGCAGGTCGAGAGGGGCGCTCAGCTGCTAATACAATGCTCGAGTTCATCTCCACTATAGACGTGCAATTGATTGCGGCCACGACGTTCCGATTTTGCCAAAGCATCGCCGGCCCGATTTAGCAGCAGGTAGGTGTTGTCTCCGGGACCGCAAGTAGCGAACCCCAAGCTTGCGGTCACGAAAATCTCCGGTCCGCCTTCTTCCAATCGGAAATTGTGGTGGCGAATCGTATTTCGAATCGTGTCCGCAATACGTCTTCCATCGTCACCGTGGACATCAGGCATGAGAATGCCAAAGGTGTCAGCACCGTACTTACAAACGACATCTTCGTCGCGAATACTTTTGCACAAAATCCGAGTTGTCGCTTCTAAGAATCCCTTGAAGCCGCCTTCACCAAATCTTTGAATCAACTGGCGTTGTTTGTCGACCTTAATCAGAAGCACGCCGCCATCCAGACCCGATTGTTCGGCAAATTCGATCAGCTTTTCGGCGTTCTCTTCAAACGCCTCACGGTTGGGTAGCTTGGTATGCGAATCCGTCGGTTCCATAGCCCAATCGATCGACTCAATTTCTGATACATCCTGAGTTGCTCGTTGCGATGAAGGACGTGGTTCGCTCTCATGGAGGCTCGCCGCAGCACGCGATGCAATGGCCCGATTGGCGATGGCCGTGAGAGAATCCAGCAACGAGTTCCGCTTTTGGTTCAGTTGCTCAACCTGACTGGAGTTCATTGCGAACTCGGTGGTTCTTTCCAGGATCGCACAGGCGGACTGTGCCGACTCGAGCGAATCCATCACAACCGTGAATAACCTCGACAGATCGCGTTTTGCACGATCGAGCCTGCGACTGACAGAGCTACGTTCTAGGTAAACGCCTGCAAGAAATCCCAGAATGGCTGTCAGCACCAATGTCGGGACGGCCCATATCCAGAGATCAGGCGGCATTGACGACGTCGGCAAACTCTCGCTCGCGAGTACTGGATTCATCGACAATTCTCCACACCAAAACGTAAGACTATCGGCGATCGTCTATCCCTGAATTCGTGGAAGGCAGCTGTCGTGGCTTCACCTGAGAGGCATGAAGCGATCGAACGGCATCACACTGGAATGAATGGCCAAGAACGTTCGGGACTGTTGCGACAGACCGATATTTGGTTTATCGGCCGAATTTGGAGCGCGAAATCCCTTAGAGAAAGCCTACGTCAATCATCATCGGCCGGTACTCGTACGGTGCCGGTTTTTCCGAATCTCCCAGTTCGTTTAGCAACAGTTATGCAGGAGATGATGAAGCTGAGGGCCAGCCGGAACATTGCCACATGAGCGGGCACGCATGCCTGTAGACGGGCAACGGGGCTTTGCCGTGCGGATTACTGCTCCGGAGAGACATTGCGTGACAGCCGTCTCGGCTCCAAGAACTGCAGGCTATTGACGATGGACAAATCGCGGCCGGCGAAGCGATCGAACAATTCCGACTCGACCGAAAACACAAAGGCGATTTGCTTGCCAGTGGGGCCGGCACAGAGGTAGTAAAACCAGTGCATGTCAATTTCAGCAGAAGTGCCCACCGCAGTCACGCGATACAAGAAACGATCGTCATCGGTTCGCAAAATTTCCGCAGATTCAATGCTTTTCAGTTTGTCCCCGAGTGCGGCGCGAACATCGGCTTGAAATCGCTCTTCAGAAGTATGCTGACCTGGTTCCGCAGCAGCCACCGGCGAGACATTGCATTGCGCAATCAAGCTACCGTTGTCGAGCAATCTGAGAACAGCAACTTCGCCGGTTTGGTGAAAGATGTGCCAGTCACGATCGTAGTAGAATCGAACATTCCAAGGAGAATCAAACACCAATGGCAACAATTCCGCTGGTGGATCCAATGGAATTCCGTCAGCCACGGTTTTGCTTAGCGGTTCGACGCGATTTGTCATGGCGCGTTGAACGATTACATTCGCAGTAACTTCCATGCCCGGACTCACCGTACCAACTGACCGCTTTTCAGATTGTTTCAGTTCGACGCGGCTCACGTAGTTGTTGGCAAGATCGAATTGATAATTGCCATTGATTTGAATCGATGTGCCAGCCCCATCGGCAGCCCCTTTCAGTTTTCCTTCAAAGTCGACCCTTGCGACATTGCCCTCAACTGTCGCCAGCCGGCACTTCAAATCGCTGTCCAAAACCGCATCGATCCCTGCAATCATCTGAACGGCCCAACTGTCGGGTTTCCACTCGTCACCGACTTCGACCGGAAGGCGTGGTAACAGGCTTAACGACGATAGGCTATCGGCAGGGCACCTCAGCAAGTCTAATTCGCCATACGTCATCGTTCCTGTCGGGCTATAGATTTCGATTCCGTCCCGGCGTCCTTGTGCGACGACCAGTTTTCGATTTTCGCGGAGTCGCGCGTATGAAGATTGTCCGCTGACTTGGATACTGGCGTTGCTTTTGTCGTAGTATCGCAGCGAGCGAAAGGCGGCCGCACCGCGGCCGAACACCGATAACCGACGCTCGCGATAACTCAAGTCCGCCTCAGCTTTGAGATCGTGGGACGCCGTTTTGCCGTCACCTGTCGAGGTTTGCAGCTTGCCGGTGACATTAACATCGACGGTAACCTCAAACAGGCGGCCGTCGTTTGCCGG
>JANQRQ010000135.1 GCA_028284485.1 Planctomycetaceae bacterium
CCGCGTCTTAGCGTGACTTCTTTGGATAGCCGGACTAGATCGGCGGGTGGCTGGGGCGCTCACTCGCAATATGATCTCTTCGACGTCCACAGCCCCAGGGTGTGTCGGATCACACCGAATGCATCACGGGTATTTTGTAACCGGTTACGTCAGTGTGGGGCAGGTGCAAGAATCCCTCGCTCACGCGTCGGGTTTCCTCATAATCATGTGCAGCCACCACGATGTTCTGTGCGTGCAAGCACGCACACTACCACTTGCCAATGTCATCTTTGCGCCTCCGCGTCTCCGCGTGAAACTCCGTTCGACGCTGGAACGAAGAACTGCTCTCAATGGCAAACGCGCGGCGCACAAACAACGAATCATTACATTGGGGTTCTGATTGCGAACTCAATCGGTCAAATCGGCTGCTTGGCGAACAAGCTCCAAAAACTCTGCCCGGTATTCGTGCGGATCGAATCCACGCGCATCGCTTGCCATCGCATAGACGTCGGAATATGTCACGTTTCCGCGATGCTGGGAGTCGCGCAGTAGCATTCCAAACGAAGCGACCGCAGCAGCGAAGCGAAAGTCGGCCGACGCTTGTTCGAACGGAACTGGTTCGTCAGGAATTGGAATATCGAATCGCTGGCTATCGGTTCCGTCCGGTGCCTTGTAGCGCAAACGGACAGTGAGCAGTTCGCCTGAAGAAGCCTCGTCGGAAAACTGTGGCGTGGTTTGATACTTCGACGGATCAATACCAGACGCGATTCCCCCGGACAAACTGCCGGTCGGAACGATCTCGTAGAGCGCCGTCACGGTATGTCCAGCTCCGATTTCGCCTGCGTCTTTTTGGTCGTCCTCGAAGTCTTCTTCGTCGAGCAGACGATTCTCGTAGCCTATCAAACGATAGGCCTCGACATGAGCCGGGTTGAAGTCGACCTGAATCTTTACGTCTTTGGCAATCGTGATGAGCGTGCCCGTCATCTGCCGCACCAGGACCTTTTCCGCTTCCGCCTGGCTGTCGATATAGGCGTAGTTACCGTTGCCACAGTCGGCCAATTTCTCGACGGTCGAATCCTTGTAGTTGCCCATTCCGAAACCCAGTACGCTGAGGAACACTCCCGACTCGGCTTTCTGTTCAATCAGCCGAACCAAACTGCTTTGGTTGGTCATGCCCACGTTAAAGTCGCCATCAGTACAAAGAATGACGCGATTAACGCCTCCTTCGATGAAATTGGCGGCCGCCACGTCGTAGGCCAACTGAATTCCCGAGCCGCCGTTCGTCGAGCCACCAGCCGTCAGGTTGTTTAGCGACGAACCAATGCTGTGCCGATGGGCGGCGGATGTCGAAGGCAACACCAACCCTGACGAGCCGGCATAAACGACGATCGCGATGCGGTCCCGCGCATCCAACCGATCAAGCAACATCAACAGACTCGACTTTACCAGTGGCAACTTGTTCCAATCGCTCATCGAGCCGGAAACGTCCAACAAGAACACAATATTGCTCGCAGGACGATCTTCTTCGGCGACTTCTCTGCCTTTTAACCCGATGCGCACCAATCGATGCTCTGCCTGCCAGGGGCAGGTCGCAGCACTGACATTGACCGAAAAAGGTAGTTCCCCCTGCGGCGACGGATAATCGTAATGGAAGTAGTTGATCAGCTCTTCGATGCGCACAGCACCAGCGGGGGGCAACGTTCCATTCGCGAGAAAGCGCCGCGTGTTGGCATACGAGGCGGTATCGACATCGATGGCGAATGTTGAGAGTGGATGATCGACTGCCGACAGAAACGCGTTCTCGTAGATGCGATCGTAAGCTTCGGTGTTGAATTCGTTCCGATCTTGCAAGTAGGCATCCTCTGGGAACTCGGCGAGAGATGCGGCCGGTCGTGCGTTCGAATATTCGTAGCCGACGTCATCTCGGGAGCCGCCACCACATCCTGCGAGAAACAACATCGAGCCGACCGCAATGAGCACAGCGCGTAACGGTTGCATGACAGTCTCCTAAAGGGGAAACGCGTTAGTCGAATGAGACCGGTATCAATCGTGCCACAAAAATGACGTGGCAACACAAGTGCTTTGTCACCGCCTGGTATCAGGGTGGCCGGGGTTGGAGGACGTCGTCCGAAACCCCGGGGCTTCCTTCGCTTCGCTCTGTCCAGCCCCGGCCACCCAACTCGACTTCCTCGCTGTGACGGAATACTACAACAACGAATGTGATCGTAGTTTCTTAGAGGTCACTCCCGCCCCTCCGTTTCATCTGTTTTCGAGCCGATGTTTCCGGAGAACGGGAATCCATCAAAACGTATTGAAACGACTTGTCATCCGGTTCGGCGGCGGACTGCTTGTATTGATACTGCCCGCGCTACTAATATTCCCGCGAATTCCGGAAAGTACGGCGATTCATTCGAAGCGTCAGGCGATAGCCTGCCGGCTTCTCTGCACAACAAAGAACGGACAGGATTGACAAGATGAACAGGATGATCAATTTCAATCTTGCCCATTATGTAAGCCCTGTCTGAAATTCCTGACCCTTAGCAAAAGCGTCAGAAAAGCAGTGGCACTGGGCGTATAACTGGCTCGACGGGTGGCTGGGGCGCTAACACGTGGGCCCATCGGTTCGGCGGCCATAACCCCAGGTTGTTTGAGAATAAACCGAATGTTTCATGAGCATGTGGTCGCCGGAAACGCAATTGAGGGACTAATTCAACAACCCTTCGCTCATACGCCAGGTTACAAAACGAAGACATCCGCAACTTAAACAATTGCAGTTGCGCAGGGTGCGTGTCGCACTCTTGTTTCAATCAGTTGACTCTGGGGCTGTATCGTGGCTCACTTCGTTTGCATCTCAATTCTGCGAAACAGCCCAAGGGCCTCCTGACGCCGCTGGACGCCCCAGCCACCCCTCAATGAAAAGTTGTTCGCCCGACTACACTTCGAACGAATCATACAACTCGGGAATAATCGGCTCTTCGTCGCAGTAGTCCCGCAGGATCCCGGCGAGTGCTTCGGCCGACTCCGGCTCGCCATGCACTAAAAATGCTTGACCGACTCCGGTTTTTGACGCCAACTGTTCGAACCACCACTTGAAGTCTTCGACATCGGCATGGGCCGACAGACCGTTGACCGTTTCGACCTTAGCTCGCAGCGGGTATTCCCGATCGAAGATGCGCACTTTCGGCTGTCGCTCGACAATCCGTCGGCCCAATGTATGGCCGGCTTGAAAGCCGATGATGACAATCGTGTTTTCCGGACGCGAAACGGCATGCTTCAAGTGGTGCACAACACGACCACTTTCACACATGCCACTTGCTGAGATGACCACGAACGATCCCTTCCGCCGATTCAACTCCGTGCTTTCCTTTTGCGAGGCGATGTAGGTCAACCCGCGAAATCCGAACGGATCGGAATCGCTGTTGAGCAGTTGCTGTACCTCAGCGTCCATTTCATCTTTGTTGTGCCGATAGACCGACGTCAATTTACGCGACAAGGGGCTGTCGACGAAGATCGGGATCGGTGGCAGCAGACTATCATTGGTAAGTTCATTCAAAAAGTAGACCACCTGCTGAGTCCGTCCCAAACTGAAGGCCGGAATAATCACGCGACCATCGACGGCGTAAGCCTCACGAATGATTTCGAGCAGACGTTGTTTCAGATCTTCAGCGGGAGGATGGACACGGTTTCCGTAGGTCGACTCGCAAATCAAAACATCGCAGCCGGGAACCGGTTGCGGATCGCGCAGCAGCGGTAAGCCCCGCCGTCCCAAATCCCCGGTGAAGACGACCCGCCGTGTGTCGCCACGCTCTTCGACTTCAAGTTCAGTAATCGCCGAACCCAGAATATGCCCTGCGTCCGAAAACCGCACTTTCAATCGGCGAGAAAGCTCGTGCCACTGGTGGTATTCCAACGGTTCGAATAGTTTGCAGACTTCCGCCACATGTTCGCGGGTGTAGAGGGGCTCGACCGGCGGATGGCGTCCGCGCAAATGTCGATGCAAATACCGGGCGTCTTCTTCTTGAATCTTGGCGCTATCCTGCAGCATGATCTCCGCCACGTCGGCAGTGGCGGGTGTGCAAAAAACCGGTCCACGAAATCCATGCCGATAGAGTCCCGGCAGGTTTCCACAATGATCGATGTGTGCGTGCGAGAGAATCACGCCATCGAGCTTAGCCGGCTCGCAACGAAACTTTTCATTCTTGGCGCGGGCTGCAGCGCGTCTCCCTTGAAAGAATCCACAGTCGAGAAGCAATCGCAGAGAATCAGTCTCGATCAGGTGTTGGCTCCCGGTCACTTCGCCGGCGGCCCCCAAAAATGTGATTCGCATCGCATCCCTTCGATTGTGCACAAACAGCGGCAGTTCCGCCGAAAATCACCTATATTTACATTGCAGGCTGCCGTCAAATGGACCGTTTCCAAGATCAAATCGGCCAAAAACCTTAAGCGCTTTCTTTATAGTGGTTTACGCAATCAGATTGACCCAAATTCCACAGAAGAAGTACAATAAAATCTTACGGGTCAAGCACCTACCACTGGTTCATCCCGTTAACAAACTGCACCTGCCTGGTGCCATTTCAACGTTTCCAAGCAAACCCTTACGTCATCTCAGGGGATTTCCGAATCGTATCGGAATCCCTGCCGTCGCGTTTCTCAATATTCTGGTTGGAGATCGGTCGATCGAATTGTCTGTTTGAGGAGAAGATATGAAGCCTGTTGTCTCCGGTGAAGACGCCTTGCGGCATTTGTTTGCAGCACTGACCGAACAGACATTCCAGGTGGAACTCGGCATTGCCGACCCCCCTCTCACAGACTACATCGTCGATTTGTTGGTCCGATTCGCCAAAACCGACGCCGTCTTCCGAGTACGCGATGCCAATGGACGCCAACTCGAAGAAGTCGCCGAAATGATGGTCGAAGCCGAAGAGCGCCAAGCCAAGCCGCAGCGCGAAGTTTATCGGCACATCGGTGACTTCACACTCTTTTGGACGGGCGTTTATCCAGAAGCACTGCCCCGGCTGCGGGCGGCCGACCGCAAAGATCACCTCGTCGATTACGCGCGTCGAGGGAAAGAATCGTACTACATCGCGAGCACGTTCGATGACGAGCAGTACCGTCAAGAAGCACCCGTGCTACGGCAATTGAGCCGCGAATTTGAACTATGCAGACACGGACTTAACCGTGTTCGTCGCGAACTGCAAAACCTGCCCGAGCAAATCGCACGGCTGTCGGGCGACGCGGAATTGAATTGAACCGCGTTGACGTCGTCACCTCGTCGGCGTTTACTCCTAAAGCGGTTTACCTCTTCGCGTGGGCGATTCTGGCTCGTGGGAGCCAGCTATCGTAGAACAAAACGCGATTGTCGCGGCCACATGTCAGCGTGATACGCTGTAACAGTGGTCCCAAAGCCCTTTTGGTGCATCGTGCTTGCACTTGGACGGAAGACTCGAAAACAAGCATAACCGGGTTCTGGGACTGGTTTATGAGGGCCTCGCCGAGGCATTGCTGTGAGCGTAGCTCTCGAGATTCTCTTTTTGCAAACATGGTGGGTCTACGACCGGGACGCGGATCTTCCTTATTCTACGGTCTATCATTGGTTCAATATTCTCGAAGGCATCGCATGGCTGGCGTTCGCCTTGCTGGTTATCTTGCGGCATCGACGGAATCGTCGCTCCCGACTCGAATGGTTGTACGCCTTGGCCTTCGTAGCTTTTGCGTGGTCCGACTTTCGCGAGGCGTGGATTCAACAATCGTGGCTGATCTGGTTCAAACTCGGTAACGTCACTGCTCTATTCTGGTTGCGCAAGATAATCATCCGCGAACATTATCCAAACAGCACAGTTTATTGAGAACGATTTGAAACGCGATGGGATTAACCACAGATGGCACGGATAATTCCAGCAATTTATCAAATTACATCTTTGAAGATCCGTGTCGATCCGTGGCTGGAAAACTCTGTATTGGATTCCGCTGTGCGGTCCCCAGCCTCACGACCCGGCCTTTCCTGCGCTCGCCGTTCTGCCTAGAATGAAATTGAAGGCTGATACTTAACACATCGTAAACTCCGAGGAGCCAACCTTTGACAGAATTTGTCGAACCGTTGGGCATGCGGATCCTAATTCGCAAAGATGAAAGCCGGCAGAAGACACGCGGGGGTATTGTCTTGCCCGATCAGGCCGAAATCCCGACGATTACCGGTCGCGTGGTCGAAGTGAGCGTGCAAATTTCGCAGGACCCCGACTTCCCCATCAGCAAATATGACAAAGTCTTGTTTCATCCCAAGAACGCGATTCCGGTCGATTTCGAACCGGAGAACCTTTTGTACGTCGTGCCGATCGAAGACGTCGTGGCTGTGTTCCGCCGTAGTTCGTCCGCGACACCGTCAGTGGAGATGACCGACGAGCTTGACGAATTTGAGGACGACGAATTCGGCGAGGATTGAAGCCGACCAGCGCGGTCACCGCTCATCGCCCCATCGCGACGCGACATCGATGCTTGCATGAATGGCGGTCTCCTGATTGTCAATCCGACCGGCAGGCCTTGCGAATGACTTCTCGCGGTCGCTCATAGTTCGCTCAGCCAACCTGCCATTTCGTACGTCGTTTGCCGTCCAATTCGTTTGCTGGATCGCCTTTCGGCTCCTGGCAACGCGGTGAGACTCCGAATCATTGTGCTGGCAGAGCAACCTTTCTAAATTCAATCGAAGTTCGAGTGCGCTTGCCAAATTCGGGGGGCGGCGACTTCGGTCGTTTGCCGGCATCCGCGGAAAGAAGCAAGTCCAGCCGATGCTGGAAACAGGTGATCCGTCGAGTTGCGCATTCGAGAGGATCTGGCACTGTAAGCCAAAGTTGCCTGCCGGATGGTCATCCGGCTGATGACGATAGAAAGTCGATCACAAATGTCGCGATTGATGCTGGCGATCAGAACATTCTTTGCAATCTTGTTTGACAGCTCCGCTGCCAAAACGGTTGAGCAGGCGCTTTCCGGTCAAACGACGGAAGAATCGGAAACGGATGATGCGCAAGCGGCGGTGGCTGCTGCGAAATCATCGGAACCTCCCCCGCCCAAACGAAGCGAGGCACTGACATTGTTGGCGGCCCTTCAGCGCGAAGCACGATTCGTCGATTTTGCGCAAGAGTCATTGGAAAGTTATTCAGACGAGCAAGTCGGGGCCGCCGCGAGGGAAGTCCAACGTGACTGCCAACAAGTTCTCAAGCGCATGTTCGACATCTGCCCGTTATTGAAAGCCGAAGAGAGCGCGACCGTCGACGTCCCGGCCGGATTTGACGCCGGCTGCTATCGCCTAACAGGTAATGTTTCGGGGGAGCCCCCCTACAAAGGCGTCCTGGTTCACCATGGCTGGAAGGCAACGGCTTGCCAGCTTCCGACCTGGACTGGCAGCGACGAAGCCGCTTTGACCGTCTCGCCCGCAGAAGTGGAACTCGCTTAATTCGAAGGCGACACCGTTGAAGAACAACGCTCGGTACGCCCATGAGAATAGCGCATCGAGTTTGACGAAAACCGAAACCAAGCGCCGCCGCAGAGCGGTTTACTTTTTCTCGTGGGCGTTTCTGGCCCGTGGGAGCCAGCTATCATAAAACAATACGCGATTGTCGCGGCCACATGTCAGCGTAATGCGCTGTGGTCGAATCGATTGTGTGAAGTGGCGTGCGGGCTTGTCAATCAGAATAGGTAACTCGCAATGAGCGATCGGTATGTTGTTGGAATCGATTTGGGAACCACGAACAGCGTGATGGCGTATGCGCCGCTCGACGTGGATCAACCCGATGTGCAGTTGTTGTCGGTACCGCAACTTGTGGCGGCCGGCACGATGGAATCGCGGACGGCGCTCCCTTCATTCGCCTATCTGGCGACGAAGGAAGAAGCGAAAGGCGATCCCTACAAACTCTCGTGGGCCAAGAAACGAGATTTCGCCGTCGGTGAATTGGCCCGTAAGCAAGCGGCAGATGTGCCCGATCGAACTGTCGGCGCAGCAAAGTCGTGGCTCTGCTATAGCCGAATCGATCGGCGCGAAGCAATCCTGCCCTGGGGTGCGCAGGACGAAGTCGACAAGATCTCACCACTGACCGCTTCGGAGTGGTATTTGGCGCATCTCGTCGCGGCTTGGAACGAGCAGTTCCCCCAAGCACCATTGGCGGACCAAGCGGTCGTGCTGACCGTTCCCGCGTCCTTCGACGCCAGCGCACGCGAGTTAACACACGAAGCGGCCATCAACGCTGGATTGCCGCAAGACTTGATTCTATTGGAAGAACCGCAAGCAGCCGTCTACGCCTGGGTGACGAAATCTGGTGAGCGCTGGCGGCGTCAGGTGGCAGTGGATGATTTAATCCTTGTCTGCGACGTTGGCGGAGGAACAACCGATTTGTCTCTCATTCGCGTTTGCGAAGAGAATGGCGAATTCATTCTGGAACGACGAGCTGTGGGAAATCATTTACTGGTTGGCGGCGACAATATGGATTTGGCGCTGGCCCATCACGTCGCCGGCCTGTTTCAGGAGAAGAATGTCTCGCTCGACCCCTGGCAGTCGGTCGCCTTGTGGCATTCCTGCCGAACCGCGAAAGAATCGTTGTTGGCCGATGGTGCGCCGAATACGCACCCCGTTTCGGTATTAGGTCGCGGCAGCAAATTGGTCGGTGGGACAGTCACTGTCGATGTGCCGGGTGAAGACGTCTCCCGGATGCTGCTGGATGGGTTCTTTCCTGCATGCAAAATCACCGATTCGCCGACGCGAGAGCGATCCTCGGGATTTCAACAGATTGGATTGCCATACGAATCGGATTCAGCCATCACCCGCCACGTGGCGGAGTTTTTAAGCAGCCACAGCGACGAAGAAGGACGCCCCGCGCAACCGACGCATGTTGTCTTCAACGGTGGGGTATTCAAGTCGCAACCGTTTGCCGATCGACTGCGAGAAGTCGTTACGAACTGGTTCGGTAAAAAGTCCTCTTTGCAAGAATTGAAAGGGGCCGAAGATCTCGACCACGCCGTCGCCATCGGAGCGGCCTATTACGGTTGGTCGAAAGAACAGGGAGGGATCCGCATTCGTGGTGGAACGGCCCGCGCGAGTTACGTCGGCATCGAGACGACCGGTCCGGCGATTCCGGGTGCTGCCCGCCCCTTAAGCGCGCTGTGCGTTGTGCCGATCGGCATGGAAGAAGGGACCGAAACCGATGTTCCCTCCGACGAAATCGGATTGGTGGTGGGAGAAGAAGCGCAGTTTCGCTTTTTTAGTTCTTCCACGCGAAAACAAGACCGGCCCGGCGATATGCTGCGATCATGGAACGATGAGGAACTGTCGGAAACCGATTCGATGTCGATGACATTACCCGCCGACGAATCAATCGAAGAAGGTTACGTGCCCGTTCGTTTTCACTCGCGAATTACGGAACTCGGCATGCTGGAATTGTGGTGCTACAGCACGCGTTCGGAAGGCAAGTGGAAGCTGGAATTCAACGTGCGGGACGACGCCGACGACGACTAGGTTCCGTCATTGAGAAATGAGTCGGCCAGTCGATCCGTCCGCTTGGCTCAGTCAGAATCGATCGATTCGATACCATTGTTCGCGAATCGCGTGTACAGTACGACGAACGGTTGAAATTTGTGTAGGGCGCGCAAACTTTCGAGAAGTGTCGACATTTTGGTTGCGTCCAGGATAGGCCGTTCGCGCCGGGATAACAGTTCCACGAAGATTGGCTACCGTTCCACTGGAGAGACTCCCATGATTCGCCAAATCGCGATGACGATTTCGCTGTACTTAATGTTAGGTGCTGTCGCCAGCGCCGATGAACGACCGAATTTCGTGTTGTTTATCGCTGATGATATTTCGTGGGATGACTTGAGTTGCTACGGGCACCCCACGTTAAAGACGCCGAACATCGATCGATTGGCTGGGTCGGGTTTACGGTTTACGAATGCCTACTTGACGATCAGCAGTTGCAGCCCAAGCCGCTGCAGCATTATCACCGGCCGTTATCCGCATAACACCGGCGCCCCAGAACTGCACACCACGCTGCCGGAAGGTCACGTGTTGTTTCCGCAGTTGCTCAAAGACGCGGGGTATTTCACTGTACTCTCGGGCAAGCATCACATGGGGAGCGCTGCCGATCCCGGGTTTACAATGATCTCTCCGGGCAAAGGTCCCGGCAAGGAAGGAGATTGGGTAGAAATCTTGGCGAATCGCCCCAAGGATCAGCCATTTTTCTGCTGGTACGCCTCATCCGACGCGCACCGCGATTGGGCGATTAACGACGAAGCACCAACGTTCAGTCCCAATGACGTTGTCGTACCACCCTATTTGGTCGATGGCCCGAAGACGCGCGACGATCTGACCGGGTACTATCACGAAGTGAGCCGTTTCGATCGATTCATTGGCGACGTCACCCGGGAACTCGAGCGCCAGAACGTTCTCGACAATACGATGATCATCGTGATGGCCGACAACGGTCGCCCGTTCCCACGATGTAAAACGCGTCTGTACGACAGCGGCATCAAGACACCGTTTGTGGTTCACTTTCCGCGAGCTGTCACACCAGCCGTCACTGACAGCCTCGTCAGCGTGATCGACATTGCTGCCACGGTCGTGGAATTGGCAGGCCTGGAGAAGAACGAACGAATTCAAGGAGTCAGTTTTGCGCCGCTACTTTCTGATGCAAAAGCGGTCACTCGCGATGTCGTTTTTGCAGAACATAATTGGCACGTCTATAAGAATCATGAACGGCTCGTGCGCCTGGGCGACTGGTTATACATCCGCAATAATTTTCCGAATCAGCAGAATCTGTGTGTCGAGGCCTACAAAGGGGGAGCCGGGGTAGAACTATGGGAAACGCAGGCTGCCGGCGAATTGACCGCCGCACAAAGTAATGTCTTTTGGAATCCCTGCCCTGCGGAAGAACTCTACCAGGTGAGTGAAGATCCCGATCAGCTCAACAATTTGGCGGAAACTTCGAGTGTCCAGAATGAACTGGCGTTGATGCGGCGGCTGCTCGACCAATGGACAGAGCAAACGGGCGACACGATCCCGACCAATCCGACGCCGCATCGCGATGCCCCACCTGGCCAACCACCTCGAGACCGCAAAGGATTTCGGCATGGTGAAATGCCGGGGGCGGCAGCCGGCGCGCAGCAGATCAATCACG
>JANQRQ010000144.1 GCA_028284485.1 Planctomycetaceae bacterium
TGGCGCTGCTATGCCGTACCCGGCAAAGACAACCGGCGCCGAAGCAACTTCTCCCGTTTTCGAAAAAGAGAGCGGCC
Organism: Planctomycetaceae bacterium; assembly: GCA_028284485.1. Taxonomy (GTDB): domain Bacteria; phylum Planctomycetota; class Planctomycetia; order Planctomycetales; family Planctomycetaceae; genus JANQRQ01. Next base: position 78 of record JANQRQ010000144.1, read on the forward strand.
GCCAATTCTCATTGATCTTGTATTGCGCTTCGCCGGAGGCCAGTTGATTGTCTTTCCCTAACGCTACCCCAGATGTGAACTCGAATTCCTGATACCACGAACCATCGTCGCCGGCAGGAACGAGCCCTAACCCCTCGAAATAGGCAGCAACATACTCGGTTGCCAACTTCTCACCGGCCGTTCCTGTGAGGCGGCCACCCAATTCGGGGCGACAGAGAAACTCGACATGCCTGACGATATCCGCCGGTGCGAAATCTGGCCGATTGTTGCTCGAAGACTCTGTTGCCGCCTCTCGGGCCGCAACCGTCGCCCCACCTTGTTCCGGTTCGATTGAGTCCGTTGCCGATTTCCGACTTATACGGAGCAACTCGCGGGCCCGCTCGTGGTCCCAGTTCGCCACAAAGATCTGCGACTGCTCGGACGCGGTTCGATTGGTCGTCCACGCGACGCGCTTGCCGTCCGGCATAAAGACCGGCAAGCCGTCAAACCCGGGAGTGTAAGTCACACGCACCGGCTTCGACCCCGCCTTCGCATCGATCAGGTACAGTTCGAAGTTAGCGAATCCGTGCAAATTCGTCGTAAAAATCAAGTACTCGCCTGAGGGATGGTAATAGGGCGCCCAAGACATCGCCTCCAGGTTTGTTAGACGAGTCTGATCGGACCCGTCGATATTCATTGTCATAATCTCGGCCGTCGCACCGTTTTCGGAAAAGCGTCTCCAGCAGATTCGCTTCCCGTCCGGTGAAAAGAACGGGCCGCCATCGTATCCCGGCGCCGTCGTTAGCCGTCGAACATCCGAACCGTCGGCACGCATGATGAAAATGTCCATCATCGAAGCAGGGTCGATTTCGAAATTCGTGCGCTCTCGGTCGGTCAACAATTCCGAATAGGCCCGCCGGTTCGAGGCAAATGCCACCCACTGGCCGTCAGGAGACCAGGAGCCCTCCGCATCGTAGCCCCGAGTGTTCGTTAAGTTGGTGTATTGACCGCTGTCGACATCGAATTCATAAATGTCGAAATGTTCGTCGTAGTCCCACGAATAGCGACGTTCCTTGCCGCTGGCCCGCATCTCGAGTTCTTCGGTCTGCTTCTTTTTCGCCTGCCGATCCTCGTGCGTCGATGCGAACAGCACGCGATCGCCATCCGGATGAATCCAGGCACAAGTCGTCTTACCATGACCAGGCGAGACTTGAGAAACATCGCCGGTTTCCAAATCCATCAAATAAATCTGAAAGAAGGGATTACCCGCCTCGCGTTCGCTTTGGAACACCATCTTCCGGCCGTCGCGGCTGAAGTAACCCTCGCCGGCCCGACGCCCTTCGAAAGTCAACTGCCGCACGTTCGTCAGCAATTCCGCCTCGCGGGCCGGGTCAGCTTCCGCGGAATCGTCAACCGCTTCCGCATGGGCAGACTTTTCATCGTTCGCTACTGCCGGCTGCAGTGGAGCCACAATCAGAACGGCAAGGACGACTGACATAAAGCACGCAACGAGTCGAGAGCGTTGCCATGCACAATTTGTGTTCCACAGTTTCGTCATACGAGTCATCCAATATGTTCAATCATTTCGCCGTTAATGTCCGATCGTTTTCAACGGCCATCATAGCGAATCAGCGAATAGTAATCCCAGAGTATGCAAACTTCCCGCCCCGGCATCCTACCAGGCATTCTCGGTCATTCAGCACCAATGCCACACCGACGTGGCCAACATCATTCGGCCCTGTGAGTGAGCGTCGAGGCAACCGCATAGCCGCCGCCCTCATCCCGCGAAATGGCGGTTACGCCAATCATCCCGGTCCTATCACTTATACGCCTCGCGAATCGCCCCCGTTTGGCTGACGAATAGCACGGTTTTTTGCCCGATATTCCCCGACGAAGGTCTTGCGATGACCCAAGACCGCGATTTAGGATAAATAGAAGCAGGGAGTTATGCGCAAAATGCGTTGCGACTCCCGTATGCACACAAATTTGGATGAATTCGGTCCCTCGAGACCGCGAAAGGTCCACCGTGAGTAACAAACTGAGCCTGACCTTAACATCACTCATCGCCGCTATCCCTGCCGCCGTGCTTGCTATCATGGTCGTGTGGAAACTCGCACGGACCCACGGCTTCGAAGGCGGCATGATCTTTAACATCCTTTCAGTCGCTGTCCTCGCCATGTCGGCCGCCGTCGCCGTCAGCCCGGCTTTTATCTTCCTCGCCAAGAGTGCCACCGATGAAGAAGAGGCTGAGACCGACAGCGAGGAAGAGGGTGGGTTTGAACTCGTCGACGAAGCCGACGACGAAGTCGATCAGCCGGAAGACGAAACCGAGGAAGACTTCCCGCAGGAAGAAATGGTCATGCCGGACGACGATGACGCCGCCCTCGGCGAATCGGTCGACGACGATTTCGACTTCGATGATTTCATCGACGAAGAGGAAGACCGCTAAACGGCGTTCGACTCACCCTAGCTACTCGCACTACGGTAGCTGCGTAGCGACCAAAAGAAGACGGCCCGCGATAGCATCAATCCCGTGATGGCCGCCACCGGTGCAATCAGCAAGAGCCCGGGTTCGAGCGCCTTGTCCAACAACTGCCGCGCCGGCACAGTCACTACGAGCAGAATTGGTACGATGTAAGAGAAGGCGAAGCGCAACACATCGCCGGCCGGCGACCCGCCATAAATGCTCTGCGGGTATCGGGCAAAAATTGTGATGTAAAACCAAAAATCGTACAGGCCCTGATTCCGGCCGAACCAGATACTGGTGCTCGCCAGCGCAATCATCAAGCTATAGAAAAAGGCGACACCCACTGCCAAATACATCACATACACCACGGCCTGGACGGCGCTAAAGGAATGGCCGACACTCGCTAGCGAATAGGTCAACAGCGCTCCTGCCAGCAACACCTGATTGAGCATCGCCAGGTCCATCTTTTCGAATGACACCAAAAACTGGGTGTCGATCGGCTTGAGCAGCGCAAAATCGAGGTTCCCGGTCCGAATCAGTTCGCTGAAGTTGGCACAGTTCGGCATGAAGAACGTTTCCACAATGGCGTTGATCAACATCCCCGTTGCCATAAATGTGAAATACTCTTCGCGCGACCAATCCTGAATCGAACTGACGTTGCGATAAATGATCTCAAATAGCGTCAACTGGGCGACAAACCAAAAGGCTCGCGTCAGCAACGTGATGATAAAGTTGCTGCGGAAGGTCATTTCGCGCACCAGCGAGTTTCGGAAGAATGTCACCCAAACTCGCCAGTAATTCGGACGCATGAAAAATCAATCCAGACCGGGTGTTTTCAGCCTATGCAAGAATCGCAATCACAACCTTAACCGGCGTAATCAACACCGGCCTCTCCGGAATCGACACTACCGATCGACCAAGCTGAGATGTCGGTCGGTTGCAACTGCTCCAGGATTCGCTGAGCCGACGCCGGCCGAGCCACGACCACCATCCCGATCCCCATATTGAAGACTCGAAACATTTCATCGCGGGAGATATCCCCCAACGTATCGATCCACTGAAACTCCGCAGGAACCGACCAGCTTCGACGATCGATTGACGCCCGGCACCCCTCGGGGAGAATTCGCACGACGTTTTCGGCAATGCCGCCTCCGGTAATGTGCGCCAAACCGGCAATCGGCGATAAATCGCTGTTGGCCAAGTCATCACGAATCGATGCGATGGTCGACGCGTAAATCTGAGTCGGTTCCAAAAGCGTCGCACCAACCGTCTTTCCTGTTTCGGCAACCTGATCGTCAACCGTCAGCCCAGCGTGTTCGAATACGACTTTCCGCAACAAGCTGTAGCCGTTCGAATGGAATCCGCTCGACGCAATTCCAACGATCTCGTCGCCGGGTTGAATAGCCGACCCGTCAATCAGTTCGTTCCGCTCAACGACTCCTACACAAAACCCGGCCAGGTCGAACGCATCGGCGTCGTACACATCGGGCATGATGGCCGTCTCGCCTCCCAACAGGGCCATATTCGCGTGCCGGCAGCCTGTTGTGACTCCCTGTACCAGCTTTTCAACGAGAACGGGGTTATCCTTCCCCAAAGCGAGATAGTCGAGGAAGAATAATGGTTCGGCCCCCAGGCACAGGCAATCGTTGACACACATGCCCACCAGGTCGATCCCAATCGTTTCGAAAACTCCCGCCGCGTGAGCGACCTTGATTTTCGTACCGACCCCATCCGTCCCCGAAACCAAAACCGGATCTTGGTACCGGCGGGCTGATTCCCCTTCACCAAACAAACGGAACAGTCCGGCGAATCCGCCGGCTAAGTCCATGACGCGCGGTGTGTGCGTCTGCCGCATCAAACCGGGTAGTCGTTCCATCGCCTGGGCATACAAGTCCAGATCAACGCCGGCATCTTTGTACGAAAGTGGTGACATATTCGAAGCATTCCCTCAATTCGATGACTCTGTCGTTCCGTCGTCACTGGAGTGAAAAGGAGTCGGCTTGGTCAAAGGGCTCTGCGTGAAATCTGCCAATACTCGGTGGATTGAGACATCGCAGGCCGCCATGAACGCACGTCATTTTAGAGCATCGATGGCCTTTGGTCATTACAGCCAAACCAATCCCAGCGAGAATGAACCAAGATTCTCGGTTCGGCCGAGTCGAGGAACTAGCCGACGCAGGCTCAATTTCGCTCGGTATCGCGGTTCGACAGCCGTTGCCGCAGGAACGTCGCACGGGCGATATTACGATCGGCCGACTCAAGATGCTCGTGGCGCAACTTTTGTAGATGAGCCGGCTGAGTATGGATAAACAACTCGTTGACCGTCGGTATCTCCAAGTCGTCAATCAAGCCAAGATTAATGCCCATCCGCACGCTCGAGAGCAAATGCATCGTTTCTTCGGAACTGATCGTTTGGGCATTCTGCAAAATGCCATACGCCCGCGAGATTTGATCATGCAGGCTCTGTCGGTTTTCTTCGACCAAAGCATTTCGCACGCGACGTTCGTAGGAAACAATATTCGGAACGACGTCTTTGAGCGTGGCGATCAGCTTCTCTTCGCTTTTGCCGAGTGTCACTTGATTGGAGATCTGGTAGAAGTCGCCCATCGCCTGACTGCGCTCGCCGTACAAGCCCCGAACGGCCAGGCTAATTTTTTGCAGCGCCTGAAAGACCTTTTGAATCTCCTTCGTCAAGACCAGGGCCGGCAGATGCAGCATCACACTCACGCGAATTCCGGTTCCCACGTTGGTCGGGCAAGCGGTTAAATACCCCAGCCGTTCGCTAAACGCGTAGGTGACTTCCTGCTCTAAACTATCGTCGATCCGATTGATTTCTTCCCAACATTCGTCGAGTGCCAACCCGCTTCGCAAGACTTGGATACGCAGATGATCTTCCTCATTGATCATCAAACTGACGTTTTCTCCCTCGCTGATTCCGACCCCGCGAGAACCGTGGCTTTCGGCATGCTCTGGACTGATCAACTGGCGCTCGACCAGAAACTGCCGGTCCAAGCTTTCCAAGGTATTGACGTTGACGTAGTTCAAGCGAGACCCGAGATTCAGCCCTTCGACTTTGCTACGCAACAGCGATTCCAACTCTGACTTGACGGAATCGTCCGCTCGGCTGAGGAATGGAAATTGGGCTAGATTTCGCGCGAGACGCACACGGCTGGAGACGACGATATCGGCGTCCGGGCCAGTTCCCCGTAGCCATTCGCCGCTAGTCCCCGTTAGGGCGTCGAAATCCACCTCTGTACTCCTCCTGCCTCTTCTCGATAACCGGATCGGCTTTCCGGCTCCCTTAGTGCTTTCATTCTTGGATCGGTCAGCGAAATCTTCAGCCGGACGTTTATTCGGTCTCCGATCCTTCGATCCCTTGCTCCAATTCCTGAATTTCGTCTCTCAGGCGAGCCGCATCTTCGTAGTCTTCCTGCCCAACTGCGTTTCGCAGTTCATTGCGCAATTTGATGAGACGATACTGCCGCTGGCTGGCATCCGGGGCCCGCTTCGGAAACTTTCCGCAATGTTGAGTATCGCCGTGGATGTTCTCCAACAAGGGAATCAATTCGGCCTCAAACGCAATATAGTCGTGAGGGCAGCCCAATCGCCCCTGGCTGCGGAATTCGCGAAATGAAATTCCACAATTCTGACAGACGACTTGATCCAGTTGCTCAAGCTCGTCGGGATCTTCCGTACCTTTCAGCGCAAACGGCTCGGATTCTTCCGCCGACTGTGGAAGTTCGCTACCGGCGTTATTCAGATACTCGTGCGCACAGGTTTCACACAAATGTAATTCGTGCGCGACACCCTCTCGAATGTCCGTAATATGTAATGTGGCCGGCTTCGAACAACGTCGGCACTTTTTCATAACACCGAACTCGCTTCAAACCGGGCTGGTCAGTAAAAACAACATCGATTTCAATCTTACGAGCCCGTCATAGGTCAAGGCAGCATAATTCTAACCCGCGTTAAAACAGAGTCAAGCGAGGTCGCCGTTGTCGTTGCGACGTAAACCAAAGCCGCTATTATGGATCTGACATGAGCCTCCCGCGGGAGGTCGGGTTATGCCGTAGAATTCGAAATTTCGATCATCCGACGCATCTTCCCCGGGCGGCAGATGCCGTCTATTGATGTTTCGATTACATTTTGTCAAACGTTGGCAGACCGCGACTCGCAGGCCGGCCCATCGGAAACTCGACTTATTTGAGAATCAATAACCAGCAATGGCACATTTCCCCGACTTTCAGTCGTTCCGCAAACTGGCCAAGGACGCCAACCTTGTTCCCGTCTACCGGCAACTTGTCAGCGATACGCTCTCTCCCGTCAGCGCCTATCGAAAGATTCAATCCGACCGATGTTCTTTTCTTTTCGAAAGCGTTGTCGGTGGCGAACGCATCGGCCGATATAGCTTCCTCGGTGTCGACCCGTTCCTTCAAATCGAAGCGTTTGGCAAGAGAGTCGTCATTAACGAGGGCAAGAAGATCTGGGAGATCGAATCGCAAGACCCGTTTCAGGATTTGGAAAAGCTGCTGAACCGCTACAAAGCGGTCCACTTCGCCCAATTGCCACGGTTTTGCGGCGGCGCCGTCGGTTACGCCGGATACGATGTCGTTCGATATTCCGAGAATCTTCCCAAGCCACCACTCGATGATCGCACGTTGCCCGATCTTTCCTTCGCATTTTACGATTTGATGGTCGTCTTCGACCACATCAACAAGACCGTACTGGTCGTCGCCCACGCGCGGACCAACGACGGCGAGCACCAAATCCATTACAAGAACGCCTGCCGTCGTGTCGACGAAATGTGCCGTCTGTTGCAATCGGGACCGACCGATTTGCAACTGACCGATATCGACATCGATGGGGAACCATCGCGCGACTGCAAATCGAATTTCACCCAACAACAATTTGAGCAAGCCGTCGAAACCTGCAAGGAATACATTCGGGCCGGCGACATCTTTCAGGTCGTCATCAGCCAACGGCTCCAGTTGGAAACGCTGGCCCGCCCGCTGGACATCTACCGTGCGCTCCGCGTCGTCAATCCCAGCCCGTTTATGTTCCTCTTAAAAACCAAATCGGTCGACCTTGTGGGGAGTTCCCCCGAAATCATGGTTCGCGTGGAAGATGGAAAGACGACCGTTCGTCCCTTGGCAGGAACGCGCAAGCGCGGCGCCACCGAAGAGGAAGATCGTCGCCTGGCAGAAGAGCTTCTGGCCGACCCCAAAGAGCGAGCCGAGCATGTCATGCTGGTCGATTTGGCCCGCAACGATGTCGGACGTGTGGCCGAGTTTGGCAGCATTGAACTCAGCGACGTCATGGTGGTTGAGCGATACAGCCACGTGATGCACATCACTTCCAACGTCTCCGGGCAGTTGCCGGGCGATAAGTCGGCCCTTGATGCATTGAGGGCCGGGCTGCCTGCGGGAACAGTTTCCGGCGCACCGAAAGTGCGGGCGATGGAAATCATCGACGATCTCGAACCGCATCGCCGCGGCCCCTACGCCGGTGCAGTCGGATATATCGACTTCACGGGGAACATGGATACGTGCATCGCACTACGGACGCTGGTCATGCAAGGCCAGACGGCCTACGTACAAGCGGGCGCGGGAATTGTTGCGGACAGCGTTCCCGAAACCGAGTACCACGAAACTTTGAGCAAAGCCAAAGGTTTGCTCAAAGCAATCGAAGTCGCCGAGCAGCAATTAAGGCAGTGAGCGGGGGCAAATCCTCGACAACTATTGATTGTCGGAGTTTCGCCATCATGTCGACCAAAAATGCCATTCGACGGGTCTATTGGGACTTCGTCCCAAAACAACTTTCGAAACATTCCGTGGGCGAGGTCGGCAGCCTACTCACCATCTGGCCCGGACCATACATTACAACTGACGCATGCCTATCGACCGCCGGATTCGACGATTTTGGAGAATCGGACGTGAATCTCAACGCAGACGTCTGGGACGCGGAATGGAAACAACTCGTCGAACTGACGCTGAACTATTTCACAACTTTCGGCACACCTCGCATGAGGCAAATTGTCGAAGTCGAGCAAGTTCAAGAAAGTACGTTTTTCGAGCGGATTTTGGGTAGAAAACCGAAAACGGTTCCAGTCGAATTGACGCTGATCGAACAAGTAATTCTTGTGTCAGAAAGCGACTGGTTTCAAGACGCGATCGTCGATTTTGGACGAGACTGTCCTGTTTCACTCAGCACATCAAATGGTCATCGGATATTATGGGTAGCGACAACGGACTCCAAGAGCTTCAACCATGAACGGTTACTATCAACTGCCTCTCAGGGCCGACCGATTCACCGAATGGAACTCGCATGGGAGCACCTGATTGGCTCACCTGACGTCTGATCACGGGTGGACGGTGTTCGTCAGGGCAATGTCATCCGGAATTACAATCATCCCATTGGACTTTCGGCATCATGATTATCGACACGCACCAACATTTCGGCACTTCGATGTTCTCCGGTGTGACCACGACCGAAGCGGAATTGCTGGCGGCGATGGATGCCAACGGCATTGATCTCGCCTTTGTGATGCCCCAACCGACACTCGAGGATGTCCGACCAATCCACGACCAGATTGCCGAGTCGGCGGAAAAACATCCCCAGCGGATTCGGGGGATGGCGAGCATCAGTCCCTGGCTCAGCGAATCTGAGTACTTCGCGGAAGCCCGCCGCTGCGTGAATCAACTCGGATTCGTCGCGCTCAAGCACCATCCGTTGGGGCATAATATCGCCCCGAACGCCGGCCCCTCAGACAAGGTCTTCCAGGCAGCCGACGAACTGGGCGTGCCGGTTATTGTGCACACCGGCCTGGGCACACCCTGGTCGTTGCCATCGCTGTGCATTCCACCCGCCCGCAAATACCCAAACGTGCCGGTCATTGCCGCCCATGCAGGATGGGGCGTCTACAGTGCCGAAGCGATCGTCGCCGCCCAGGTTTGCGATAATATCTATTTGGAACCTTCCTGGTGCCCGACGTATGTGGCTCGGAAGATGATCGATGAGTTTGGTGCCGAGCGAGTCCTGTGGGGATCCGATCATCTCTCCAACATGCCGGTCGAGTTAGCCAAATACCGGGCGATCGGTCTGACGGAAGCGCAGTTGGACGAAGTGATGCGCGGGACGGCGGAACGTATCTTTCCTCTTTCGCGATAAACTGGCCATGATGCTGGGCTGTTGATTCCCAGACCAATACCGGTCAGTTCACTTAGCGACGTGAAATCTTCACCGCCAACAGGTTATGGCGAAACGCAACGAAGAGGAACAGTGCGGCGATGCCGGCTTTTCATCGCCGGAACCGAAAAATAGCCTCGCTTCATATGTTCTGTTTCCTGGACAAGTTTCTATCGAATTACGGCTAGGAGATCGTGAAAAAACGATGCGAAGTCGTGAATTGATCTTGTCGCGCCTCGAAAATCTGCAAATATACATTCAAGCCTATGTTGGATCGTGCGTACGCGGCACGATGGACTAACGGCTCGTGAAGGGGTCGGAGCTGGCTCACCGATCGAAGCGGGCATGGTTTTAACAGAAAGGGGGTGGTCGAATGGAATATGATTGTACAAGCCAGCGAGGTGGTTCCGCCTAACGAAAGTCGGCGGACTCTCAAACGGGCGACCACCGTCTCGTAAGAGATCGTTCGCGATCTAAACCACGAGTTCATGGCCCGGTTTCCTTAACAAGGAAGCCGGGCCTTCGCTTTTTTACCCTCTTCTTATTGGCCCTACGCTGACGACCAATCGCGACAGCGTATTTCGCTGACTTATGGCTGCGACAATCGCGTTTTGTTCCATGATAGCCGGCTCCCACGAGCCAGAAACGCCCACAAGAAAAAGTAAACCGCTCTGGAAACGCCGACTGCAACCGCCGCTGGCACATTCTGGTGCATCGGCGACGCCAAGCCCTCTTGCAGCGACAGCAGCGTGCGAGATACGGTTGCCTGGGGAGTAGCCGCGGCCGTGCCATTCGGAGGGTGGAAGAACTTTTCGTTAAGAATTTTCTCACTGTTCTCAAACAATTTATGGCGTTTTTCTTCCAAATGTGCCAAACTGATGCACAGACAATTCTCTAAGAAGTCCCCCGGCCACCACTGACAGATTCCTGAACAGTGATCGGACAGGCCGTCTCGTTTCACTAAAGAGGAAATTGGACATGTCGAACTCTCATCGCTCCGATCTCGAATTCGATGCCACAGATTCCAAGGACGATTCTCGTCGAACAACTGGCCTATTTTCCGTCGGCCATTTCGCAGTGGCGATCGCAGGAGTCGCACTGCTGACAGCCGGGCTGGTCATCGGTTGCGGCGAGGGCGGCGGAGAAGGTGGAGGCGACGATTCATCAGCCAGCAGTGATGCGGGAGGAGATGACGGCGGCGGTGGAGCTTCTTCTGGCGGCGGCGGTGGAGGTGCCTCTTCCGGCGGCGGGGGCGGCGGTGGTGGTGGATGCGAAATGGGCATGTGCTATGGCATGTCGATGTGCTGCATGTCGATGTCAATGTGCTGCATGGGAATGTGCGGCATGTGTGATATGTGCATGTGTATGGGCATGGGCATGGGCGGTATGAGCTATACCAGTGCCGTCCAGCAGACTCAGGCGGCGATCATGGCAAATCGTCCATCTGACTTCGATGAATGGACGGAGGAAGACTACCGATCTGCGCTGTACGAAGGCGATCCTCGATTGCCCAAGGCGATCGAACATTATGCAGCCAAAACAAAGGGGCAACCGGAAGGGGCGAAACTGCTGACTTGGCTGCTGATGAACGTGAACGATCCCCCGGATCCCGATGCGGAAGGGGAAACAACGCCCGAAGACGGCCAAGGGGGAGCTGGAGGAGCGGCGAGCTTAGATACCAACGATTATGAATTCCGTACCGAAGGTGACTATTTCGACTTCAACGAGGGTGGTTACGGTGACGATTCCGACACAGTCGTTGCCGATGCCGGTTACGGCGGACAGTTCATCCCCTCAACTTTGGCGACGTCGGGAGTGTTGTTCGCGGCGGAACCGCAGCGTGGCTGCAGCATGATGTGTATGTCGATGTGCTGCATGTGCGGAATGTGCGGCTGCATGTGCTGTTGCGACATGAGCATGGGCGGCGGTGGTGGCGGAGGCGGCTTGAGCTACACTCAGCTGCTCGACGGCGGCGGACTGCAATTGGATCCCAACGTGGTCGTGAGAGCCGTCTTAAAAGGATTGATCGAGAACGATTCGACCCAGGCCTGGGCCACTGTTGAAGAATTGCTGAAAGGCACAATCGACACCGGCATTAGTGATTCCGACGTTGTCGATCTAATTTTGGAATCGTTGATGCAGGGTTACGGCGGACCCGATCATCCGACAGCAAGACTGCTGACTTTGGTTACAACTCAGCCGGCAAGTTTACGATCGGGTGGAACCGGCACGGTCTCCGCACAGGAATTGCAACAACGAGCATTCGATTTGCATTCAAAATACGCGTCATCTTCGGTCGATTTACTGTTGGGCATTCACAAGGTCCACAACCCGCAGGAGGATCTGCTGTCGAATAACCCGTTCAACAACGAAGCTGGCGGGAACCCCGGATTCTCCGGTGCTTCGTCTTGTGGAATGTGCGACATGTGCTCGATGTGTGGAATGATGTGCAGTGGAATGTGTAGCTCCATGTGCTGTTCAATGTGCTGTGGCATGTGTTGTTCGATGTGCGGTGGCGGTGCAGCGGCGTTTCGTCGTGCGGCAGGCGGCGTGCCCCAACAACAGCAACAAACGCAAATTGTCGAACCTCCACCGATGAAACTGACTGCCGATGAATTGACCCGAGTCGTCAATTACTTGTGGCAGCCGGAAATGATTAATTTCGTCGACGGACAGGTGAAACAGACGGCTACGTTGTCAGACAGTATCGATGTCCTCAAGTTGGCCGGGTCGTTTCCCAATGCGCAGATTCGCCGCTCCGTTTTTGAATTACTCGAGAAGAACTGGGAACAAGGCGCGGATGAATTGATCGACAAGGGATTGTTCGACCATGTCTTGCACGATCCCGGAATGGCGGTCGTGCTGAAGGCGATGCCCCGTTCGCGTCCCTTGTCAGCGCAGCCGGGTCGCCGGGTTACTGCCGACGTGAAAGCGAAGAACTCGTGGTGGAATTCTTCTTGGAAGATGACACAACTGCTCAATTCGCGCTTTCGGCGAGCTGCTGAAACGTCTGGAAACTCCGATATCCCCGTTTCAGATCGACCCGTACCATTCCAGTCGGGAGTGCCTGTGCAATTGCAGTATGCGGTCGATTGGCCGGCCGATCTCGCCGGAAAGGTGGACGATGGCTCCGCCCCGGCACTCAAAGTGCGATATTTCCGAATGGAAAACAACGGCCCGCCCCGCGGTGCGGTCACCCATTACGAACGTCCGCTACGAACGGCACGTAAGAACCAAAGCCCGACGACTGTCTGGTTTGATTCTTCCCCGCGTGGAACGGCCGAAGGGACCCGACGTTCAGTCGACGTTGTCATCACAGCCACAAGTGCCGAACATTACTTTGTCGAGGTTCTGGAAGTCGAAGTCCCCGACCCATCGGCGGCTGCAAGCAATTCGGAAACCGGAGCCGAGTGAGTCTTTGCAGGTCTCGGGCAGGTGCCGGAACACATGTTTCGGCGTCTGGTCGCCGGGCTGCGTTCCGGTGGTCGTCAATAATCCCAGCGCCGCATTCCGGTGTGCCAAATTTGGGTACGCGAGCAGTCTCGTGGCTGTAAATTGGTGCCAAATCCCGCGCTATCTGCGGTCGATGCATGCCTGGTCAGCCATCATCCTCGATCTGCCGACGCGTCTTTACTGCAAAAAACGGTAGGTTTTCGCAATAACCGATCCGTTTGCCCTCGAAACTTGTGGAAGATCGAACCTGTGTTAAGATGGAAGAAGTGCCGGATGCATTCTGGGTATGTCATAGATGGTGATTCTTCTGTCATTCGATTTTCATCAGCAATGATTGCATCGGTCAGGGATGGCCGCATGATGAAATGGGGGCATTAGGCAATGGGAATGGATGTCAAACTGGTAGTATTAATCGGAAAGGCCAAAGGTCGCGAGATTCCGCTGCCACGCAGCCAGTTTATTATTGGCCGCGCCCAAAATTGTCACTTGCGTCCGCATAGCGAACTGGTCAGCAAATTGCATTGCGCCATAGTATGCCGAGGCGACCAAGTTATCGTCAGGGACCTAAAAAGCCGCAATAAGACCTACGTCAACGACGAGCCGGTCACAAGCACGGTTCGTGTACACGATGGCGATATTCTCACCGTTGGTCCGCTGAAATTCCGCTTCATGGTGGAAGGCGAAGTCGAGGGCGGACTCGCCCCCGAATTGCGGAAAGATCACGTGCGCTGGTTAATGGAGGATTCTGATTCCTTCGACGTCGACACCAGCTGTGAAACGACAATCGTCGATATTCCCCAGGAACTTCTTGCGGAAATCGAAGATGCCAAAGACTCGTCTGAAAACGAAGAAACCGAGGACGAAGCAACGCATCACAAGAAGCTTTCGGCCGGGAAATACCTCAAGGAGTATTTCGAGCCGAAAGAACCCGGCGAATCGAAGGAGTGATAGCGGCGTCGATTTCCAACGATGCGGTGTTCATACCGGCAACAACGCCGTAGCAAACAGCGACGTTTCGGCCGGACATCCAATGGCACGGCGTGCCCAAAGTTGCCTATCCAGCGTGTTACGCTGACTTGTGGCCGCGACAATCGCACGTTGTTCAACGAGAGATGGCTCCCACGAGCCAGAGTCGCCAACGACAACAGGTAACCCCACTTAAGCCCAGTCGTGCCTAGTTTTCTAGCCTACTATGACAGAGTCTGCACGATGCGTCAGAGGGTTCTGGGACCACTTCTAGAATCGATCGAGCATTACGACCGATGTATCGTCGTGTCGACCGGCCCCTTCGGTAAACGCATTGGAGTCGTCAAACAGCGCTTGCATCGCCTCCTGCACTGTTTGTTCGTAGGTCCGCTCCAATGTCTTGAAGATGCCTTCGATGCCGAATTGATGATGCCGTCCGGGTTTGCCTTCGGGAAACGCCTCTTCTAATCCGTCTGTGCACAACAACAGTCGGCTCTTCTCAGGCAAAGTCGACGTGTAGGTTTCGTATTCGACATCGGGCATGATTCCCAACGGTAGACCGCCCGCATCTTCAGGACCGTATAACTCGACCTTTCCGGTGCCCAGATCCTGCCGAATCGGCACGGGATGACCGGCTGACGTCCACTGCAATTCCTGCCGTTCAATATTGAGGATGGCATACAACAACGTAATGAACCCACCTTCATCGTTGACGACGCTCTGCTCCGACAACTGATTGTTGACTTCTGCGACGAATTGGGCCGTATCTTGGTATTTCTGCGTGCGAATCATGCGAACGAGTGTATGCATCGTCATGATCGACATGGCTGCTTTCATGCCGTGCCCCGAAGCATCACCAACCAAAAGGACGACGTTGTTTTCATCAAGCGTAAATACGTCGTAGTAATCTCCCCCAGCCATCGTCACCGTTCGGCCACCAACCACCTGAATCTGGGAAGGTTCGTATCGGCCACAAATGGAGTAGCCATCGGGAGCTTCGAGGTCCTCTGGAATCACCGAAGCCTGTAGCTTGCGGACTGACTCGACTTCTTCGCGAAGTCGTTCAGCCAGCTTTTGTTCGCGTTCGGCGCGAACTGCCTCAACGGTGCTTTGCAGCGTGGCCTGCAACATGAACACGAAATCGCCGCCCGAATCACGCAGAACGTAGGCTCGCATTCCATTCGTCATGAACTTAACGATGCGAAAGACGTCCGGCTGATGGCAGGCTCCCACGATTGGGGTATCGGGACGCGCTCTCTGAAGTTTGGTGAATATCTCGTAGCCCGCATCCATATCGGGCATGGCAATCGTCATTAAAATGACGTCCCAGTGCTGAACTTCAGAATAGGCTTTCTTCAAAAACTCGGTCTTCGTTGTGGTAACGACTACCTCATTTTCGTCGATTCCCAGATACATGGAGATCAGATCCGCTTCGTCCGAATCATCCCAACCAACGAGGATACGCATAAACTTTCCTTTCAAACACTCAGCCGTCGCACAAATCGGGCAGTTTTCGTTCAGAAGAGGCCATTCGTCCTGCCGTTTTTGCACAGCAACGGTTGAATGTCACTCCAGAGCCAGCCCAAAGATGCCTGATTCATTCAAGATAGTGAATGTCAGCGCGTGATAACAGCATGAAGTTATTGGATTTGAAGTTGTCATAAAATCCTACGCGGCAGTCGTACCCAATTCAAACCAAATCCCCTACTTTTCAGTGCCGGCCCCCAGCAAAACCGACGCCCGGCAACCCGACGTTTTGCGTCGACGCCGACTTGACGAACGTAGCCGCAATCCCACCTGATCCAGCACGCATGACGATGAACGTTCCGCACGACTGCCCATGAACTGCCGCAAATCGGTAAAAAAACCGAGCGAGAAATCGTGGGAATTGTCACTCGAGAGTCCCCGATTCGCAGGAGCGATTCTCCCGGCATCCCCAGTCGTCTTTCGCCGACAGTTACGGAGCCTTCAAAAGGGGCCCCTTGTCGCGCACTAAGTTCGATGACCAGCCGCATCGGATGCGCAATGTGACTCGACTACTTCCAAGCGGCCTTTCCCGACTCTTGGACTCGTGTCGGAAACCCGATCTCCGAGGTGGACCAACTTTGGGGAACTCTGACTGTGTCTCGATCGCTGACGGCCGCCCAACTATCTGAATAGTAAAGGTAGGGTGCCATCGCCTTGGCAATTTGGGCATGCTCGGTGAAGTGTGGCCAGACGTGGGTCGACCCAACCATCTTCGTGATGTCGTACTCCGCGAATTTACAAATCAGCGGTCCCCATCGCTGTCGATCCGCTCGGCTGAGTCCATAACGTGCCAACGCCTTCCGCGCGAATGGGGCGCTAAGCGGATAGAATTTCAGCGCAATATCGCGACGATTGCGAAGGTTCAGAATTGCTTCTGCACGTGTCGAGGCTCGACCATACCGATTGTCCGGATTCAACCAATCATGGTCGATGGCAGCCGCTGCAAACACAAGTCGGATACGGTGGGGGAATTGATCAGCGCCACGCAGGCTCCAACCGTAAATCGCTCCTCCTCCCAGCATGTGCGTCGCTGCAGCGATCGTCCGCGATCCATGGCTATGGCCGACAATACCAATCGGGTGGTCTGCAGGAATTTGGGTGATAAACTGAGCCAAGTATTGCCCGGTTAATTCCGCCCGGCGCCCCAAGATGGCAATGTCGATCATGGGTGAGATTGGTGCATAACGGTTTTGACTGGGCCACGAAAAGACGACGACATGAAGTGGTTTATCGGGGGCGGCGCCGCGAATCCAGCGGTAGGTCGAACGAGCATCCGATATGACGAATCGCCAGTCGACAAAGCTGCCATGAACGAGAATGCACAATGGAACTCCCGGAACAAGAGCACCTTGAAATTCCGAGGAGTTCGACGCAACCGGTTGGTCGTCGCTGTTGAGTCGAAAATAATCGAACTTGCAAACTCCACCAGGCCGTTGTGAACTTCCCCGAGTACTGACGATCCAAATATCACCGTTGCAGACGACGTCGGCGGAACGGCTCTGCAAATCATTCGGAAAATCGCCCGGCAGAGTATGCTCCGATGGCCCGGAAACACCCGGCGCTATTGTCGGCCCGATATCGACAGGCGCCTGCAATACCGGCCCTTGGCCCAGGGCGCGCGGCATCGGTCCGACCGCGTGCACCATCAGCACAAACGCGAACAATGCGGCACCTGCGAGTCCACGAAATCGCAAATTGTCGGCCAGCCGAATCAAAACAGTTCGATTCTTGATGAAGTTTGGAAGACCCTACGTCGAAACCGAGAGTCGTAGAATGACTTGCCCCTCAGTAGGAATGCAGCAAAGGTCTGCACATGTTGAATGAATCCCGATGCCCTTCGGATGAGGAACATTGGAACTATAACAAGTTGAATATCACAAACTGCCGTTTCCGTTTCGGAATTCATCGACCGATAACTGGCGAGGTCCGGTCGTAGGAGTTAATCGCGTTATGACTCGATTTGGCAAATCGATCCGCGACATCGAAATTCGATCGCTTCCCTGAAAACCAAACGACGAATTGATGGGCGCAAATGAACTGAAAACGAAGCCGCACCATTTGGGATTATGGAAGGCTGCCCCAAACGCGCACTTCCCTTCCCGACGATTCATTGCAAAATTCGCGCCAAACCCCAGGAAGCCGCTCTGCGCCATCGGCAGAATCTGCGCATCTTAGAAACGGCAGATCTTTCAATTCCAATCGGACGTTGCTTCAGCTGTTGCGGACAATGAGTCGCGGTTTGCTCATTTCAGCCATGCGTGACCAACTCGCGAGCTTCAGCAGCTTCCTCTGGCATGAATTCGTCTTCGTCGACCAATGGTTTTTTCGCGACCAGCGAATACAGCACTGGCCCAAGAATCAGGACGAGCCCAGTTGCCAACATCAATCCGAAACTAAGGCTGGCCGCCATCGGAACGACCACCATGGCTTGCCGCGACTGTTCCAAAAGAATGGGCAGCATACCCGCAATCGTTGTGACGGATGTCAAAATCACCGGACGGAATCGGCGGCGTCCCGCTTCAACAAGCGCGTCGTTCAAACCGAAACCTGCATCGCGGCGTTGGCGATTTGTAAAGTCGACCAGGACGATGGAATCGTTTACCACCACACCCGAAAGTGCCACAATTCCAAAAATACTGAATAGCGTCAGCTGCAACCCCATCACGACGTGGCCCATGATTGCACCAATGAAGCCAAAGGGGATGATCGAAAGTATCAATAGCGCCTGTCCGTACGACCGGAACTGAATCGTCAGCAGTAAGAACATGGCGGCCAAAGCTCCGCTGAATCCTAACGTCAGGTTGTTGACCGATTCAGTCGTTTGCTCTTGCTGCCCCTGCCATCGAAATCGAACATTCGGGAACGCAGCTCGCAAATCGGGGACAAAGTTCTGATCGAGATCGCTGACGATATTAAACGCGTTTCCAGTTTCTTCATCCACGTCGGCAGTCACGATGATAGACCGCATCTGGTCGATTCGCGAAATCTCTGAAGCACTTCGCGCAATGTTAATGTCGGCCAATTCGGTCAACGGCCGCTCCGCACCATCTTCCAAGCGGATGCGTACTTCATCGAATCCCGCCAACGACTCCCGTTCCTCGCGCGGATATCGGACCCGCAGTTGTACTTCGTGCCGCCCGCGCTGTAGTCGCATCACTTCGTCACCGAAGTACGACGCCCGAACAGTTCTCGCCAAATCGGAGAGTGTCACCCCCATGGCTTCGGCATCTTGTTTGATACGGAGTTGGTATTCCCACTTTCCGGGATGACTGTCCGTTCCGATGTCCGAAACCGAACTGTACTCTGCCAGTTTTTGCTGTACGCGCTCGACGGCGAGATTCATTTCATCCAGATGCTCGCTACTGGCCATTAGCCGCAATTCAATTGCGTTTCCGGCCGGTCCGCCTCGCCCGCCGAACGCCACAGTTTCGGCTCCGGGAAAGCGACCAGCAGCCTGCCGCCAGCGTTGTGCAATTTCCTGCCCCCAAATCTGCCGATTTTCCACCGGCACCAACCGAACGGAAACACCACCTACATGGCTCCCCGACGAAACCGTGCCACCACCACCGAATCCACCCGATGGTCCTTGGCCGACTGTGCGATGGACGTACACCACAATTCCCTCTGGTACATCGGTCAGCCCTTCGGCAGCGGCCTCTCTTCCAACCTGCAATATGGCATCTTCCAACCGCCGCGTCGCTTCGTCCGCCATGAAAGCGGGGGTCCCATCTGGATATGTCACCTGGGCCGTAATGGACGCTTGGTCCACCGAGGGAAAGATGAGAAACGGAACAATCCCGGAACGTACAACACCCACAGCAATCAATAACATTCCGGCGCAGACCGACAGGACAATCGGCTGGTTTCGCAACGACCAACGCAACACCGGCAAATAAACCGTTTCCACAAACCAATCTAGCCCCTGGTTGACGCGGAAATTAATCTTCGAAAACAACCAACCTAACGGTTTGAGCGGCAGCAAAATGTAGACCATAAACTTCATAAACCGGCCTTCACGATGTCCCAAGTGAGCCGGCAGGATTGTCATACTTTCGAGTAGCGAAAGGACCAGCATGGCTCCCACGCATGAAGGCAGCGCCGCTGCTAACCGTTGAAATCGACCTTCGAGATACATCACCGGCATAAACGCAATGACAGTCGTTGCAACCGACGTCATAACCGCCGGCATGACCTCATACGTTCCGTCGATGGCCGCTTGTACAAACCGCTTCCCCATCTTGCGATGCACGAAAATGTTCTCGCCGACAACAATCGCGTCGTCCACCACGATGCCCAGCGCGATTAGGAACGCGAACATCGTTGTCATGTTTAGCGTATGCCCGGTGTACAACATGAACGTCGCCGCCCCGAGTAGCGAAACGGGAATTCCCAGCGCGACCCAAAACGCCAGCCGCATCTCCAGGAAGATGGCTAACATCAAAAACACCAGGCACAGGCCCATCCAGCCGTTTTTGGTGAGCATCGCCATACGACTGCGAACTGGCTCGGATGAGTCGCTCATAACCAGCAGGCTATAGCCAGGGGGCATGACCCGCTGATCGACAAACTCAAAAACTTCATCGGCGACTTGCAGCAAGTCTTCAGTATCCGTGGCATCGACACTGATCACGTATGCCGGTTGTTTGTCGATCTCGCTGACGAAAGTCGTGTCCGAAAACTCGTCTCGGACTTCGCCCAAGTCGCCAATCGTCAGCACCACACCATTGGGTTGAGTGACCAACGGAATCTTGGCGATTTCTTCTCCAATCTCTCGCTTGTTGGCACCGCGCAATAAGATTTCCTGCGATTCGGACTTCAGTGTCCCCGCCGGGATTTCCAAATTCTCACGGCGAACGATCTCCGCTACCCGACCCAACGAAAGGTTGTACTCCCTTAAGGTTTCTTCTGAGATTTCAATATCAATTTGAAACGGGGGCGCTCCCGAAATATCGGCTTGTGTCACCGATGGCAGCAACAACAGGTCCGTGCGGATCTGTTCCGCCATATTTCGCAGCGCCAACCGAGCATCGGTTCCCTCGCCTGGCGGACCGACCACTCCTAAACGCACAGCTGATCGTCGCCCCGAGCTTTGGCGAATGTCCGGTTCTTCGGCAAGTTCCGGAAAACTCGGGATTTGGTCGATCTGCGAACGAACCTCTCCCAAGATCCGCTGCACGTCTTGCTTGTCGACGTTGCTGTCCAGTTCTAGTAGGACCGACCCCGAACCCTCACGGGCGGTCGACGTCATTTCGTCGATCCCTTCGACCGTCCGGACGGCTTCCTCGATCTTCTCTAGGATTCCCTCTTCGACTTCCTCCGGGCTGGCCCCCGGATAGGGCACGGTAATGCGAATCTGGTCGAGTTCATAATTCGGGAAGAACTCGCGGCGCAACTGCATGAAGCTGTAGGCACCGAGAATCAACGTCCCCAACATGAGGATATTCATGGCCGGAGCGTTGTTAACGGACCAGCGAATAATTCCCTTCAATGCATCAGCCTTTCATGACAGTAGAATTGACCAAGTGCTGACTGACAGCGGAGAAAGTAACACCGATGCACAGCAGCTCTGCAGCCAGTCGTTGGCTCGGGTCGATTTCTTGGGCAAAATCGACTTCGCCTCCTATTTTGACATCCTGAACAACAAAATGCATCAGAAAATCGTGACTTTACCCCTGCCCCAGGTCGCAGTCGACGGAGTGTCGCTCTCGATTGGGGGTCCACACCCGATTGGCTCGCGCGTGAAAGCACTATCACACGCGACTGTTGGGGCCGAATCCAAATGCTTCGCACGCCCCCCGACCGACTTGGAAGACGCCAAATCCTGCAGGAAAACGACGGGGCGCTACCGCAACTGATAGCGACAAGCTCCCTCGCCTGACTGTATCGACGAAGAATAAGGCCCGGTGATTGCATATTTTGCCGGCGATCCCCTGATACCGTTGGTCTCATTCGAACGCAGTTTGCAAAGACGATCGACGCAAGAATTTGCGACAATCGACATTTCTGCGATAAGATTGTGGCGGGCCGAATTGCCAATCTTCAACCAATGCGGTATTCCGTCGAACTGAGGAAGGAGTCCCCCAATGCGAACCTACTCTTACCCAGTAGCTGTGATGAACCTTGCGTTTTTGATGCTATCAAATTTCACCGCGGTAGCTCTCGCGCAATCGCAGTCCGGTGTCGCAAGACCCAAGCCAATCGCCGGTGCGCCCGATTGGCTCGCCGATTACAAATTTCCCGATCAGAAGTTCACGTTCGTGCGGATTCAGTACACGTCCGTAGGCACTCGACCGGGTCCGCATTGGGCCACCGACTACCCCGATGCCGAAATCAATCTCTCCGCTCAGTTGAAGCTGCTGACGTCGCTCGACGTTGCCGAACAGGGCAAAGTCCACAAGCTGACGGACCCTGCACTGTCTGAATACCCGTTCGTTTACATGGTAGAACCGGGCCGGCTGGAACTAAGCACAGCCGAGGTGACTGCGCTACGCAAGTACCTCTTGCAGGGCGGATTCTTAATGGCTGACGACTTTTGGGGCGAGTTCGAATGGAAGCAGTTCCATTCGCAAATGAAACGAGTTTTCCCCAATCGCGAACTCGAGGAATTGCCGCTCGAACACGAAATTTTTCACTGCGTATTTGATCTGAAAGAGAAACCGCAGGTCCCGAGCATTCATGTCGCACTCACCGGCGGAACCACGGAACGGGAAGACGCCCAACAGGCCCACTACAAAGCGATTACCGATGACAAAGGCCGCGTCATGGTTCTCAGTTGCCATAACACCGATCTTGCCGACGGCTGGGAACGCAGTGACAATGACCAACGCTACTACCGTAACTTCTCCGAGAAGAAAGCCTATCCCATGGGGATCAACATCGTCTTTTATGCGTTAACGCAGGATAATTAATCACCGCAGGCAAGGCTGGTTTCGATTGACAAGGTGTGCGATTAACAAGGGAAGCCTCAATTTATGACAGCGACGATTTCCAGCCGCATTCACGTGTATCGACAGGCCGTTTGCACGGCGGCATGTTTGTTGATCCTGGGCGCGGGTTGCAGCCAAGACGCACAGAATGCCCCGGCAACGCCGACTCCAACAACGACGCAGCAAAACACCGAACCACCGGAACAAACAATTACGGACAGTTTTCCAAACACATCGACGAACGAGACGACTTCAGTCGTGGCGAATGAAGCCGATGGGCAAAACGACTCGACCAATGCAACCGACGAAGGAAGAAGTACCCCAGAAAACACCGACCAAGTCGAGCAGCGGTTGGTGAATCCACGCGTAGTGATTCTGGTCGATTGCTCCTGGAGTATGGCTCAGGAAGATGCCTATAACGAATCAGATCGGGCAATCCTGACTCAACTGTTTGAAGAGGGTGACCCACAAAATACATCTCGACTCGATCTCGTCAAAGCGTTTCTGATGCATCAAGGCGGAAAGTCGCTTACGCAACTAGCGGAGAAGTATGACATCGCGATTTACGCCGGCGGTGACCAGCTGAAGGTAGTTGGCACGATTGTTGGCGGTGATGGTGTCAAACAGGCAACGACTGCGATCGCCTCCTTAAAAGCTGGTGGCCAAGGCACTATGCTTGGTGCAAATCTCCACGAACTGCTGACACGCGAGCGATCACCGTTTCTTGCGTCGTTGCTCGTGTTGAGCGACGGCCTGATGACTGCGGGTCCGCCGATCGACAAAGCGATCGCTGCGGCTCAAAACGCAGACGTGCAAATTCATGCGCTTGCCTTCGGCATGAAAGCGTCTCCGAAAGTGGAGTTCGAGGATGTCGCGTACCAGCGAAAGATCGCGCTGGGTAGCGATGTGCGTTTCAATATCATTGTTCGTCCGTTTGCCCTGACCGATGATTCTTTCACAGTCAGGCTAATGCATGCCGGCGAAACAGAGCCGGTTGCCGAGTCAACGTTCGAAAATACCGGCAGCGAGCATTACCGGGCCGAATTCCAACATCGGCCGACTCAAACCGGAGCTGCCAACTATTCGATTGTCACGGGATTCGGAAGCGGCGAATCATTTCAGGCCAGCGATCAAGAACCTGCCAAAGTTATGGTCTACGAGACAGCTTGGAAACCTCCGGTCGAATCACAGAACGCCCTTTTCCTCGAGCGCGATAAGTATCGACTCGGCGAGCAAGTCGTGGTCGCCTGCTCGCCAAATGCGCCCCAACCTTCCCGCTTGGTTGTGACCAGCCGATTGGGCGAAACGCAAGAGATTGACGTCCCCGCCGACAGCGGCCCTCGCATTAACTTTATCGCCACCGAAGTGGGGCAGTTTTCGATTCATGCTGAGGATGACAATGGAAACCATATTTCCACCACCGAAGAATTCACAGTGAGAGCACCCTCCGATGGAACGAGCGATCCAACGCGGACGATTAATCACATCCTGCTCAAATCGATCGCTGAGGAAACCAACGGCCGGTTTGCGACATTCTCCACTGCAAATTGGGCAGAACTTGTGGATTCACTTGTGGATGACGCTCCCGAACCGCAAACGGTTTTCATTCCGTCAGTCGGCCGGTAATGAAGAGTTGATGCAGCCAAGACCTCCGCTTTTCCTCAGCAACGTCGGTCAAGGATTTCTACGACGCTCCGATTCTTGTCGAAGAAACCGCGCGTCATGCGCACGATCGCTTTTGGCAAAGGTGGGTAGGCGATTTGCGGGTCGAACCCTTCGAGTCGGATGGCATCTCGTTAAAGCCCCTTTCAGCCAAAAACTTCTACCGAGCCGGGCCACCGACTGGTATTCTGAACGTCGCCTGAGGCGTGCCTACTCAATCAGCCTCGTTCCAAAACTTACACGCACAAGGACTCCCCCATGAATGAACCCACGCCTCATGACTCAGAAACTCACTCGCGCGCCAATGACTCTGCCGTCGAAGAACTTGCGGCCGGTCAACGGATGGTCATTTTTGCGATCCTCATCAACATTTCATCGATAGTATTGGCGCAGGCCGTGCATCAGTATTTCGGACTGGGAGTGGCCGTTTTGGGTGCAGTGCTTGCCGTCGTGGGCGTTCTCAAAATGGCGACCGGACTGGGCCTCTCTCCCGTTGTCAAAATCTTAGTAGTCATTCTGATGTTTGTTCCCTGCATTAGCCTGCTGACGTTACTCATTCTGAACCAGAAAGCGACGACCATTCTGAAAGAAGCCGGGTACAAAGTCGGCCTACTCGGTGCGTCGAAATAGGGCCGAACAATTGGTTCCCCAAGATCAACGTGGCAGACTGAACGAGAGCAGTTAACTTTTTCTCATGGGCGTTCCCCGCTCGTGGGAGCCAACTTTCATGGAACAAAACGCGATCGTCGTGGCCACAAGCTAGCGTAATAAGCTGTAGGTCGGCGATCAGGAATTTGCCCCCAGTCACTTCGAATTGAACAATTTCGTTCTGTCAAACGCCGTCACATCAAACAATCCGACTGCACAACGAAGAAACACCTCAATCGATATGCCAAGTCCATCGTTTGAACGGGAAAAGCGGGCCCTACTGGTATCAGGCTTCGGCAACATTCTTTTAGCCATCGTCGGCCTCGCCGCCGCGGCTGTCAGTTCGTCGCAAGCGATTCTGCTCGACGGTGTGTTCAACCTCACTTACTTCGCGACGGCGTTATTCACGGTCAAGGTGGCGTCGTTGGTGGCCGGAGGTGATGACGAAAGATTCCCCCACGGATATGCCTTTTTCGAACCGCTGATCAACGGCATCAAAGGAATGTTGGTTCTGGGCGTGTCGGTTATGGCCCTCTTGGGAGCCGTTCAGGCATTGTTGACTGGCGGCCGTGCCATCGGATTGGGAGTCGCGATCGCGTACGGTGTTTTTGCATCGATCAGCTGTTGGTGCTTTGCATACGTCACTCATCGCGCCGCGAAGGCAACCAACAGCCCGTTGGTTACAGCGGATGCGGAAAACTGGGTCGTCAACGCGATGATTTCATCCGGATTGGTGCTCGCTTTCCTGGGCGTCCTTGTGGCGAATTCCTTGGGGCTCGATCGAGTCGCCCTTTATGTCGATCCCGTCGTTGTTTTGACTGTGGTCGTCATTTCAATTGCCGTTCCAGTGAGAATGGCCAAGAACGCGTTGATGGCACTCTTGAATCGGGCTCCCGATGGCGACGTTGTAAAACAGGTCGAAGGTATCGTCGATAACGGCCTGACCGATCTGCCGGTTCAGGAGCGATTCATCCGAGTGATTCAGCCCGGCCGCCAACGAATGGTTTTGGTCCACGCCGTGTTGCCGGCCGAATTTCGACCGGATGGCGTCAGCGCATTAGATGCCGTTCGATTACGAACTCATGAGGCGTTATGCGAAGCTCACGTGGCGACGATCGTCGATATTCTTTTCACGGCTGATCGCCGATGGGGTGCACCGATCTCGGAAGGCGGAATTGGTGGAGCCACGCCCGCCGAGTAATCGACACATCGTTTTGCCCGCCATCGCGCCGGTTCACCTTTCTGTCGATCTCATCAAACATGGCTCAGGATTAGAACTCCTTCTACCCTGTTTGATCTCCGAGCGTTATGCTGGAAGCACGACTCTGGCGAAGCTGTGATCTCGGAATCGAATCAGGCACATTCGCCTCGAACAAAGCGTTGTGTCAAACCGCAGTAATTCCCAATCCATGCAGCCTGAATTGGTGACACCGATGAAAACAATTGCCGTTATCCCGACATCTGCCCTTTTAGCGCTGGCCATCTTGGGCGCCGCGCCAACTTCGAATCGAGCTGCCGAAAGTCTGGCTGCTCAAGAAGCCGACGCCCCGCGCCCCAACATCCTGTTCATCATCGCCGACGATGCTTCGCGCACCAGTTTCGGTGCGTACGACAGTCGTTACGTAAAAACACCTCACTTCGACCGCATCGCCAACGAAGGGGTTCTTTTCACGCAGGCTTATAACTGCAACCCGAAGTGTGCGCCGGCTCGGGCCTGCCTGTTGACCGGGCGCTATTCCTGGCAACTGCAAGAGGCCTGCAATCACAACCCGTTTCTCTCCGATCGGTGGGTCTTCTACCCCTTCCTGTTGGAAGATGCGGGCTACTTCATCGGCTACACCGGCAAAGGCTGGGGACCGGGCGTTCATAACAGCGTCGATGCCGGCCGCACGGGGTTCAAAAACGTTAACCCCGCTGGCCGACCGTTTCAAAGTCGTAATATGAAGGTCCCCTACACCGGCATCAGCCGCACTGACTACGCCGGCAACTTCGAGGACTTTCTCAATCAGGTGCCCGACGACCAGCCGTTCTGCTTCTGGCTCGGAACGAGGGAACCGCATCGTGGCTACGAACTCGATTCGTGGAAGAAAGATGGCCGCGATCTCGCCGAAGTCGATGTGCAAGACTTCTATCCCGATAACGAAACGATCCGAGGCGATCTGGCTGACTATGCCATCGAGGTTGAATGGTACGACTCGCACGTCGGTCGCAGCTTGAAATACCTGGAAGAGGCCGGCAAGTTAGACAACACGCTGATCATCGCCACGTCCGACCACGGCATGCCTTTCCCACGCGTCAAAGGGCAGATTTACGACGAGGGATTTCACATTCCATTTGCGGTCCGCTGGGGCGAGAAGATCAAACCAGGCCGCACGGTGACCGACTTCATCACATTCCCCGATTTGGCACCGACGCTGCTCGAATTGGCCGGCGTTCCGCAACATCAACAAATGACAGGGCAAAGTTTCGTGCCACAATTGATGGCGGAAGGATCCGGCCGGATTGATGCGGACCGCGATCACACATTATTAGGCAAAGAGCGACACGACATCGGACGGACCGATGGGGATTTGCTTTCGGTGGCTTATCCGGCCCGTGCCATCCGCACCGACGATTGGCTGTATGTCCACAACTTCAAGCCGAACCGCTGGCCGGGCGGCGATCCGCAGTATGGGCTGCTCAACTGCGATGGCTCGCCGACCAAGAGCTATTTGACCAACTTGATGACGCAGGACCCGGAGTACCGGTTTTACGAACTCGCGTTCGGCAAACGGCCGGCAGAGGAACTGTACGACATGCGGAAGGATCCCGATTGCGTCAACAATCTGGCGGATGATGCCAACTACGCCAGCACGAAAAAACAGCTGTGGGAGCAGATGAAGAGTGAACTAACCGAGCAACAGGACCCGCGCATCCTGGGCAAAGGGGACATTTTCGATTTCTATCCGTATTGCCGCATCGACCGCCAGCAACAATTGTACAACGCGCCCGATTACGACCCGGTGAAGATCTTCGAAGAGAAATACGGGAAGGAGTGAGCGCTGCTGTAAGGGCGAAGGTCGATAATTTCGGCTCGGGAGGGCGAAGCTCCTGCTGAGCCTTTGGGTGTTTGAGATTTCGGCTCGGCGGGAGCCTCGCCCTCCCAGACTTGCTCCAAGCACTTATGTCGACCAATCCTCTCGCTGAGTTTGATCCGATCGATCGCCCATTGCTCGACTTGCTGTTTGAGCGGGTCGACGAATCGATGTTGCGTGAGATCGCTGACGCTGATTACGGAGGGGATGTGGAAGCGCATCTCGCTGGCCTCTACCGATTCGCGGTTGGAGAGATTGTGGTCCCTATAAAATGGGAGCCATATGAAGTCCTGGAACTGATCCGCTGGTCGGAACCGGAGGATCCGGCCTGGGAGCCCGGTGCGACGGGCGAAAGAGGCCACTGGATGCGTCTGTTTTCGTGCACATCGCTGATCCGGGCCGCTGCGGAACCAGGCATGGCTGGGTACTTCAATGGGGAAGAATCAACCGTCATTCAGCTCGTCGACAGCGCGATCGAACTGGGAAATGATGTTTCTTCAGCTGCGATAAGATTTCTGTGCTGGCGATTGATTGATACGGCTTTGAAAGAATGGGACCGCACCTATTTCGCATTCGCGATTCTGTTGTTGTGTGTTTCGCTGGACCGATGGACGGCCGAAGGCTCCCGGCATTTAATCTCTCTTGCCAGGTCTGGTAAGGAGCCGATCTCAGAAATGCTCAGATACTGTACAAAGGGAGAAAAATGGAGAACTCTTGTCCGTCGAGAGCTGCTTGATTCAACGGCGGCGCACATCCAGTCGGATGCTGAACTGATTCAACTTGCGAGAGAATTGATCGGCAATTCGGGCGAATGAGTTTGGGATTCAAGAACTCCCCATATCGGGAGCCAACTGTCGCTCAGTGTCTTCAGGCGATTCGCAACCCATGCATTGAACTTACCATATCGTCGGAGTTATTTTCGAGTTTACTCGAAGATCTGCTTGACTGAATGGCATCGCAACGCTATCTTCTAGTTCTATCGAAGATAATGCACAATTCCACTTCGCAGGGAACTTCATGGCGCGCCCCTCGTCCAATCAACCGACGGAACTGGAATTACAACTCCTAAAAATCCTTTGGGACCGTTCCCCCATGCTGGTGCGCGACATCCGCGACGCCTTGGCGCAGCAAGGGCGCGACATCGCTCACACATCGGCAATTACAACGCTTAACACAATGGTTGGCAAAAAGCTTCTCAAAAGAAAAAAACAGGGCAAGAGTTATTTGTTCGCCCCCCGAGTCACTAAGGAATCCGTCTCTAAAATCATGCTGAAGAACGTCGTCAATCGCGCGTTCGACGGTTCTGCTAAGGCCGTGCTCCTCAGTCTTTTTGACAGTTCAGACATCGACGTCAGCGAACTGCAGGAACTGAGACGCCTCATCGACCAGAAAGTCAAGGAGGCCAAGTCATGAATGCTCACAGCGTTTCGAAGGCCCTGCAGTATCTGGGTGACTCGCTATGCGTCACACTAACGGCAACGTTTTTGCATTTCCTTTGGCAGGGAGCCGCGATTGGATTTGCGGTTTGCGTTTTGAATCGATGGTTGCAATCGGCAAACGCTCAATGCCGATATATTGTTAACCTTTCAGCGTTAGTATTGATGGTCTGTTGCTTGCCTGTGACATATGCTTTATTGCCGTCACATGGAAATCCGCCACAAGAACTGCTCGAAAGAACGGCAGCTGACAATTCAAACGACTCGAAATCACGCACCGATCCAGCACGGCCTGCTTCGAATGCAACCTCTCCGATCGTAACAGCCGCGAATATTGAGAATTCGGCGAACGATTCAGTGCGAGAGGATTTGCGCCAGCAGGAATTGATGAACGGGGACGATGTCACCGCCGGTTCTGCAAAAAGTGCGCTGCAACCGTCCGCGACCACCTCTGACGAGATCACACTCACAAGTCGTCTCCGTGCGATTGCTCCTTACGCGACTGTTGCGTACGGCGCTGGACTTCTCGTAATGGTCGTGCGGTTACTGCTGGCGCTATGGGGCGCGAATCAATTACGACGGAAGTCTGTTCCGCTCTTGGACGAAACTTTACTGAAGACGATTCAAGATCAGGCTCACCGAATCGGTCTTCGGGTGGCACCACATGTTGCGTACAGCGCGCGAATCGCTGTTCCCGTGGTTATCGGAATCGTTCGGCCAACGATTCTGCTTCCCACATCCCTGGCAACAGGACTGGCCCCCGATCAGCTACAGGGAATTCTCCTACACGAATTGGCGCATATCCGGCGCTATGACCTGATTGTTAATCTATTCCAACGGCTGATTGAGTCGATCCTCTTTTTTAATCCCGCTGTCTGGTATGTCAGCCACTGTATCAGCCGAGAACGCGAGAACTGCTGCGACGATGCCGTTGTCTCTGCCGGTCATCAGTCCCTCAAGTACGCCGATTCGTTGGTCCGGATGGCCGAATTGTGCAATCAGAACCGGCCAGTCGCAATAACGCCGCACATTACGGGCGTTGCGGCCGCAGATACTCAAGGGACGCAGTTGAAACGCCGAGTCCTCCGATTGCTGAATGCGGAACCTCGCCAGAATCTGCTTCCGAGTGGCTCAGTTACGTTGTTCATCATATTTGGGTTGCTGCTGAGTATCAGTACGCTCTTCTGGCAAAACATGGTCGCCGCACAAAACGAACCGCAATCGAGCGATTTAGTTTCCACTCATGCTGAACCACAAATGGCACGACTGATTGCCGCAGTGCGAAACGAAGAACAACAATACCGGAATATGGAATCGATTTATCGGCTGGAAAAACGTTTGGATCCGAAGAAGTGGTTCATCCCGACTCAAATCGAAACGAATCACGTCATTCAGGAAGGGGACCGTTTTTACTTCGAAGGTCGGGAAGTCCGGCGCAATATGCATGGTGAGGAAACGACCCGGCGCAGAGAGTCCGCGTATGACGGCACTCGAACGGTGTCAGTCGAACATGGTAACAGTGCTAACATTCACCTCGACCGGTATGAACCATCGCAATTGTTGCCGCCACATGTCTGGGGATTGATCGATCTGCGCATCAACTTCCCACTTTCGATCTACCTTCAGGGAGGTGAAATCCTCGATGCCCATCCGAAGGTGCGACAGTTTCCGCACGCTTTTGGTGCAATGTTCGAAGTCTATGCCACCGAAAGTGAATATCTCGGCACCGAAACTGTTAACGGAATTCGTTGCGAGAAAATCCGAGTGAATTGTTGGAATGGTCGCCCCAATACTTACCGAGGCGGGCCGCCCGATCAGCATCTGTTGTACCTCGCCCCGGAACGAAACTACCTATGTGCCAAAGCCGAACTGGTCATGAGTATCAAGGGACGCAATTTCATCCTGAGCGAAGCGTTGGTCGATGATTGGCGTGAAATAGCCCCCGGACTTTGGCTGCCGTGGCACGTGACGGCGAGAAGATACGACTACCAATCGTTAGCAAGAGGAAAACAGGCAGTCAGTTCCACCTATCTGCTGGCTGCCGAGAAAGCCAGGCTTGGCGAATTTCTCGACGCCGGGCACCGCGTCGCTCTGCCCGAGGATGTTCCGGTCTTTACGATTGAGTCGAACAGAATTGTTGACGGACCACATTGGCCTCAACCTGCTGCACCTGCGAAGTCCACGACACTTGCTGAGATCATTGACGGGATTCGTCGCAACGAAGAACTGCATACCACCTTAGAGCTGGAAATGGACGAAGAATATATCCAGTTCTTCTCGGACAACATCGGATTCGGCGGGGAGGCGATTGAGACTTCGATCCCGGGATCAACGAAATCAATTCGCAGAGTCAGCCTTAACGGCAAGCACTATCTTCAGGAAACCAGCAAGTATCGGTTGGTGAGTGGCAAGTCTGCTGCGTCTCTGCGGATTGAAGCAACCGACGGAGAGTTGTGGCGTCGAACATCCAGCCAAAAAACCGACGAAGTTGAGGAATTCAAAATCCGGTGGGCGACACTTTCGCATCAGGGACCTGAAGCGATGAACATTTTCTATCCGCATATGGCGATTGCGAAGATCAGCTTCGAACGCCGCCCGCTATCGGAATTCCTGACGTCCACATGGTCGGATGGTGTCAGAAACCAATATCCGCACGAAATCCACTACGAGGGTGATGATATTATCGACGGCCTCCTTTGCCATCGCCTTCGTCGGGACATTAATTGGCATTCAACGCAACCCTCGAATTATCACATCATTTGGGTCGCGCCCGAGCGTAACTACCTGCCGATTCGTACAGAGTTTCACAGTTCGCAACGCAGCAAAACATTACCCACCAGCATTGCAAACGTCGAGAAACTGCGTGAGATCCAACCGGGAATTTGGATGCCGATTAAATGGTCGAAACACACGTACCACGACATTCAAAGCGGAACAGGATTGTGTGAAAACCGGATGATCGTTAACTGGAGCCAGGAAAACGTCCTCCGAAACGTCACGCTGAATCCGAATGTTGACCCAGTGTTGTTTACTAACGTCGTTGCTCCAACCGGTACGGAGCTTTCGATTCGTGACGAGACTGGAGAGTCGATCGGCTCAGCGATCCAAACCGAGACCGGAACGCTGGCAATCTCTGCGAACAAATATCGGGAGCTTGCTGCAACGGCGAAAGCATCAAGAGAAGTCGAGAACCAGCGGATTGAGGCACTCAACGCTCTGGTTGGAAAACCGGCTCCCGAATTTCCTGACGGGACTTGGCTGAATGGTGAACCGCTTTCCTGGGAGGCGATGCGAGGAAAAGTCGTGTTGCTCGACTTTTGGGCGCATTGGTGCGGACCTTGTAAACCTCATCTCGACCGCTTGGCCACCGTTCAAATGCTAGCCGACGATCAACAGGAAAGTAGCCGTATCATCATCGGCGTTCATACGGCCGAAAACGATAACGACGCAGTCCAAGCTGCGATCAGTGAGCATGACATGGGATACCCGGTGTTCGTCGACGTGCCGCCTGAGAATGGCGAAGGATGGGGGGAGTTCTACCAGCGATTTGCCGTCGATCGAATTCCGACGTCAATTGTCATCGATCAGGAAGGGAAAGTCGCTGCCTGGGGACAGCCGCAAGAAATGCTTTCAAAGTCCGGTCGAATCCTGACTGACCCACAATCGCCCTGAGCCGATTTTGGTACTGGAAACTGCCAAGCCATTCGGATGGCGTAACGCTGCTGCGTTCTATCTGACATTGGAACTCGTAAATGGCGTCATTTTGCGGTTTCGATCAGCCCGGCCACTGGGAACTGATACAATGTCGACTGGCATTAGTGCCCCCGTACGCCAGTTGGTCACTCTCAAGTGACCGTTTATCTGTTGAGGTCATGTCATGGACAACATTCATCGCCGGGAGTTCACGAAACAAACATCCGCGATTGTCGGGGCCCTGTTCTCGGGATCGTTATTGGACGGCGAAATGCTCCATGCACAAGAGCCCACGAGGCCAGAGAACGCTGGGGCCGCCTCAAACAACCAGAGCAATACGAAGCCCGATGAACGCCTGATGCGACTAGGGCTCAATGCACTCGCCCGATGCCACGAGATGGATTACTTTGCAGACGGGCATCGCGGTGCCTCGTTGATCGCTGCCCACCTGATGTGTGCCGACAACGAATTCGACGATCCAACTCGTACGCGTATCGTCGAGTTGTTCGATTTGAATTGGGCTCCGACCGCATTGTGCAAACCGTTTCCCGATGAAAAGCCCGATCCCGACGGCATTACCAAAATCGGTGAGGCGCTGGCGGACGGGGGCGAAGTACTCCGCCAGGTCGGTCACAATGCCATCTTCGCCATGCTGGCGATTAAAGGTTTTCGTATGTTGCCGAGTGCCGCCACACCGCAGCGCATCGACGGGGTTTGCAAAATGATCCGAAAGTTCACGCCGTGGCGTGACGTGACGCCCGATGCCGATGTCGATCCTCCGCCGTTTTCCGATTCAGCGGCTGCATCCAAGTATGTCTTACAGGAGGCCAGCGACGCGGTCGATCGTTGGGTGGGTTACGGGCAGGGATACACCGGCCATATGCTGACGTTCGGCCAGGCGCTGGTCGAATTGGCCGCCATGGGCGATGTCGAATGGGCCGATAGTTGCCGGACGGCGTTCCGCAAGTATGTCACGGTGACACGGCAAGGGCCGGACGACGAAGCGAAGCGTTACGCCGATCACAAACCGACCAACTTGCGCCCCGATCAATACGAGTATTGGAAGAAGCGCGGCGATCGCACATTAGGGATCGGCCACGTCTTCAAATACCCGTACAGCTACTACGATTTGCTGGAACGGGCCAACGACCCGGCGCTAGAACGGGAATGGGACGCGAAGGCGTACCACGTCTTTTGATTCGGCGTGATGCGGAATTGCGCGTAAGGCGGTCAGCGAAATCAATTCAGCAGGCTTTTTTCGACGACGTCCTTCGCTTTGTCGAAAAAGGGTTGCCATTCGATTTCGTACTGGTTCTTTTTCAGGCTGTCGCGGACCGCTTGCAGCGTATTGCGGGCCATATGCGGGCACCGATTGCATGCACAGGTTTCGCCGGTCGAGGTCATGATGCCCGGCACCGGGATGAACTTATGCTGCGGCCCGAGTTTTTCCAGCGGATGGATCATGTTCGCTTCGGTGGCCACCAAAAATGTGGTTGGTTCACTCTTCGATTCGATGAACCGCCGCATCTTTTCCGTCCCGCCGATAAAGTCACTGGCGTCGAGAATGTTTTTGGGGCATTCAGGATGGGCGATCACAATGCTTTCGGGGTTGTTCTTCTTGGCCCGCAGCAAATCCTGCAGACTGAACATCTCGTGAACCATGCAGGCGCCGGGCCACAGAATCATCTCGCGTCCGGTGACCTCGCTGAGGTAGCGGCCCAAGTGCTGGTCGGGAACGAACAGAATCTCCTTATCGGCCGGCAGTTTGTCGACAATTTCGCGAGCGTTGCCGCTGGTGACGATCCAATCGCAGAGACTTTTCACTGCCGCCGACGTATTGATGTAGGCAACGGTCAGAAAATCACGTCCTTCTGCGCGAAGTTGTTCCTGATAGGCGGCCAGTTTGTCGGCGGGGCAGCTTTCCGCCAATGAGCAGCCAGCCAATAAATCGGGAATGAGCACCGTTTTTTCGGGATTCAGCATCTTGGCGGTTTCCGCCATGAAGTGAACGCCGCTGAACAGGATGGTCGAGGTGGTCACCTTTGTCGCGTCTCGGGCCAGTTTGAGGCTATCACCTGTGAAGTCCGCGACATCCTGAATTTCACCGTCGACGTAGTAGTGCGCGAGGATGGTCGCATCTTTTTCTTTCTTCAATTCCTCGATCTCGTCGATGAGATCGAGCGGATCTTCCCATTTTTCGTCAGTTTGTTCGAAAACAGACTGTGACATCAGTGACTCCCACCGTTGCGCACAAAATGCGCGTGACATTGCGAAAACGAGTTTCGAAACCCGGTTGTGCGTTGTACCGACCCTACATTTCCAGAGTCAGCTCGCGACATCAGAGGGTCTTGAGACTGCTAGTAGAGAGTACTAGACCCAGTGCAGTGTTCCAACCCTTCCCCAGCCATCGAACGAACGACTGTTGCCCCATAGTTTCGCAATCAGGCTAGAACGTCGAATTATACGCCTTGCCGATTGAGATGTCAGACATGTCGGCGTTGTCGAGGTGGAGAATTCGCCGTTTTCGGAGTAAAAACGAGCATGTAACCCGTGATGTCGATTGGGACTGGTCAAAATCTCGGCCGCAACAACAATAGACTAAGGACTCCCAGCAAATGACAGAACAACAGCTTCGAATCTTAGTCATCGGGGCCCACCCGGACGATTGCGACGTTAAAGCGGGGGGAGTGGCAGCTTTGTACCGTGCCGGCGGCCACCATGTGCGGTTTGTCAGCGTCACCAATGGGGAGTCGGGCCATCACAAAATCAGCGGTCCGGAACTGGCGGCAATCCGGAAAGGGGAAGCGACTGCTGCCGGTGCCGCGATCGGTATCGAATACGACGTGCTCGACCACCGCGACGGATACCTGGAACCAACGCTCGAAGCCCGATTTGGCATGATCGCGCTCATTCGAAAGTTTCAACCCGATTTGATCCTGACTCATCGCCCGAACGACTATCACCCGGACCATCGCTACACCTCCCAGTTAGTCTGCGATGCGGCGTATATGGTCACGGTGCCCCCAGTTGTTCCCGATGTGCCGGCGCTACGCGACAACCCGGTGATCGCTTATCTCTCGGACGACTTTCAGCGTCCGTATCCATTTTCACCGACGGTGATCGTCGACATCGAACCGGTTCTCGACAAGGTGGTCGACATGCTCGATTGCCACAAATCGCAGTTTTACGAATGGCTGCCCTACAATCACTTTTTTGAAGAAAGTGTTCCCGAAGACGCGGCCGCCCGTCGCGAATGGCTGGGAGGCATGTTTCGCGAACGAATTGCGCCAGTGGCGGAGAAATACCGCGACCTGCTGGTTGAAATCTACGGTGAAGAAAAGGGGCGACAAATCCGATTTGCCGAAGCGTTTGAACCATGCGAGTATGGCGCGCCATTGACGGACAAGAATCGCGGGACATTGTTCCCATTCGTGCCGTTTAGTTCTTGACGACGAGCAGGAAATGACAAACGACGTTTTGACAATTCTGGAATCGGACGATCCGTCGATCTACGAGATCGAATCGAGTGCGGACGGGCCGGCGGGACAATTGCCGCTGACCGAGGAAATTCTGCGGGAAAGTCCCAGCGGCGACATCTTCGGAATGACCCAAAGCGCAGGCATGGGTTGGGATCCCTCACAACTCTTGCGCGACCAGGTT
>JANQRQ010000163.1 GCA_028284485.1 Planctomycetaceae bacterium
TCCCAAGTGGCGATTCTGCTTGGCCTCGGCTACATCGGCGACTCCGACGACTTGGCGATCTTCAATCGAAGCCTCAATCCCGACGAGGTCGCCGAACTCTACAAACTGCCGGACGGCGTGATGGGAATGTACGCTCCGTGACTTGGCACGCAAGCCCGGACGACACAATGGGCGGCGGCTTATGGGGCCGCTTGCCCATTATTGCCCGATCGGTCGACGTTCGGTCCCCACATTCTCTTTGCCATCGCCCAATTTTCGACGCATCGCGTCGGCATCCTTTTTCAATTGCGCGACGACTTCCGGGTGCTGGGCGGCGACGTTGGTCGTTTCGCCGATGTCCGATTCTAGGTCGAATAGCGACAATTCAATTTCGCGTCGTTGGCCCTGACCGGGAATCCCTCCGGTTCCTCCGATCGGTGAACTATAGGCCTGCGCGAACATCAACTTCCATTTTCCACGCCGTAATGCCATCAGGCGATTCCCACCGTCGTAGTGATAAAACACTTCGTGCGGCGACTTCGCACCTTCTTTGCCGAACATCAGATCGGAAATGTTCTTGCCGTCCAATTTCTTGTTCGGAAGCGGCGCGCCCGTAATCTTCGAAATCGTCGGCAATACATCGATCGTGCCGGCGACTTCGCTGCAAACTTGACCATCGGGAATCTTTCCCGGCCAACGCATCAGGCACGAGACGCGAAATCCCCCTTCGAAGTTCGTCCCTTTGCCTTCGCGGAGCGGCTTGGCGGAACCGGCGTGATCGCCATATGAGAGCCACGGTCCATTGTCGGAACTGAAGATAATGCAGGTATTCTCATCAATGCCATGTTTTTTGAGAGCGGCGATGATTTGGCCCACACCCCAATCAATTTCGCTGATCACATCGCCATACAATCCGCGGGCAGTCTTCCCTTCGTATTTGTCGGAAACAAACAACGGTACATGCGGCTGACAGTTCGGCAGATAAATGAAGAACGGTTTGTCGTGATGCTTGTCAATAAATTGCACAGCGCGCTGGGCGAATTGTGTCGTAAAGTGAACTTGATCGTCCGCCATGACTTGAGGATTGATGACCGTTGTCCCTTCGTACAACGGCAGATGCGGCCAGCGTTTGATCCGTTCTTCCATCGGCAGATGTCTCACACCGGGATGAAACGGCCACATATCGTTGGAATAAGGCAGCCCATAGAATTCATCGAAGCCCTGGCTGGGCGGCAAGAACTTTGGCAAATGTCCCAAATGCCATTTTCCAAAACAGGCCGTCGCGTACCCTTTTTGCTTGAGCAGTTCGGCAATCGTCATTTCGTCAGGATTGAGCCCGGTAGTCGACTTCGGCCCAAAATTTCCGCCGATTCCAACCCTCGTCGGGATGCAACCGGTCATCAACGCCGCGCGCGAGGGACTGCAGAACGATCGACCAACGTAAAAGTCCGTAAACTTCATTCCTTCCGCAGCCATTTGGTCGAGATGCGGAGTCTCGTACCCTTCGGCACCGAATGGCCCGATGTCGGCGTAACCCATGTCATCGCAAAACACGACAATGAAATTCGGCGTTTGCGATTCATCTGCAAAAACAGAATGATGGACCACCAAAAGCAACAACAGTATG
The DNA here is from genome assembly GCA_028284485.1 of Planctomycetaceae bacterium. GTDB lineage: Bacteria > Planctomycetota > Planctomycetia > Planctomycetales > Planctomycetaceae > JANQRQ01. The sequence goes on from JANQRQ010000163.1 coordinate 1,607, forward strand.
GAAAACCTCAAGGTTCAACCTCCCCAGTTCGAGCGATGTCTCGTCCATTCTTCGATCAGTCATTCAGTCAATAAAGAGTGTAACGCCTAACCAAACGTGTTGCATCAAAAAAGGAATGCCACGGCCAGGCTGCCGAAACAGGTTCGAAGAAATGATGCCACGAACCGTACTTTCGGACATATTGTGTTACCGCCGGTCAACACCCCGCAAGTAGAATACTCCTAATCAACAACCAATCGACCTCATCCAGGATTAGTTGACACATGCCCAACCGCAAAACTCCGTTTTGTTGGAAATACGCAATTGTCGTACTGTTTGGCGTGCCATTCGCCGCGAATGCGGCTGACATTTCTGAGTCGATCCGAGTTGCTTGCCTGGGTGATAGCATCACGGCTGGCGCCCGCGTGGATGCGGCAACCGAATCCTATCCGGCACAACTGCAGGAAATGCTGGGCGACGAATACGATGTTAAAAACTTTGGCACCGGTGGCGCCACACTGATTCGAACCGGTCGTCCCAACGTTTGGCAAAAGTTGGACGCGGTCAAGGAATTCCAACCACACATCGCGGTCATCTCCTTGGGAACAAACGATACCGTCGCCGGAAGACGCAAGAATTGGGAACAGATCGCTGCCTTCGATCAGGACTATACCGATCTTATCCGAGAATTGTCCGAGTTGCCGACGAAACCGCGTATCGTCGTATGCACGCCAACCTCCATGGTTCTCGAAACTCCGGGACTTTCTGCTGATCGGCTGGCAAACTTGACCGAACGAAAGCCCCGCCTACAGACACTGTGCGGCCAAATTCGCGCGATCGCCGACAAGCACAGCCATAGGAACGTCACTCTTCTTGAACTGAATCAAGTCCTCGCAGGGAAGCTGAATCTTGTAACGGCAGGCGACGGCGTGCACCCCAATGCCAACGGGTATAAGGCCATCGCATCGGCTGTCGCTGCACATATACGACAAAATCAGCGCGACAACAGCCTCAATGTCCTGATCATCTCAATTGATGATCTGAATGACTGGACCGGCTGCCTCGGCGGACATCCACAAGCGAAGACTCCCAACATCGATCGGTTGGCGAAACGAGGAACGCTGTTCCGCAACGCACATTGCCAGGCCCCGATTTGCACGCCATCGCGGGCTTCACTTGTCACCGGGTTGTACCCTTCGACGACCGGGCTCTATTTTCTGCAACCAGGGCTCAATGCATCGCCCATTGCTATGCGGCGTCCGAACTTGCTGCAGCATTTCGAACAGGCCGGCTATCGAACGATGGGATCCGGTAAGTTCGTCCATGGCGCTACCGAGGGCAAATACTTTATGGAACACGGCGGGAGCATGGGTGGCTTTGGACCAACTCCCGATAAGAAGCTCACCTACCCGGACGGACTGAAGCTTTGGGATTGGGGGGCGTTTCCCGAAAATGAACAGTTAATGCCCGACACCCAGGTCGCCGACTGGACGATCGAGCGATTGAACCGCAATTACGAGCAACCGTTCCTGCTTGTCGCCGGCTTCTGGCGGCCGCACGTTCCCATGTATGCCCCACCCCGCTGGTTTGAGTCGTTCCCGCTGGAGAAGATTCAGTTGCCGGAAGTCGTCGCCAACGATCGTAGCGACATTTCCGAGTACGCGAAACGGCTGACAATCGGCTTCCCTGCACCGAGGCATTCCTGGTTCGTCGACAACGATGGATGGCGGTCGGCCGTCCAAGCCTACCTTGCCAGTGTCGCCTTTGTCGATCATTGCGTGGGGCGTGTTCTCGACGCCCTCGACGACAGCGAGTATTCCGATAACACAGTCGTCGTGCTCTTTTCCGATCATGGCTGGCACCTCGGCGAAAAAGAGCGTTGGGCGAAACGGTCGTTGTGGAATGACAGCACGCGTGTGCCGCTCATCGTGGCCGCACCGGGAATGCCGAAAGACCAACAAAGCGATCGCCCTGTTGGGCTGATCGATATCTTCCCGACGCTGCTCGAATTGACTGGATTGCCCCATCGTGACGATCTGGAGGGACGCAGCCTCGCTCCGCTCTTGCAGGATGCTTCGATGAATTGGAGCCGCCCCATATTAACGACATTCGCACCCCTCAATCATTCACTGCGATCAACACGGTGGCACTACATACAGTACGCCGACGGAAGTGAAGAACTTTATGACCACATCAGCGACCCGCATGAATGGCGAAACTTGGCCACCAGTTCAGAACATGCCGGGTTGATGCCCCGCATGCGCGACGCGCTACCGAAAAACAATGCCGAACCGATCATCAGCGATTGGCAGAATTGGGAAATCGAGGCCTGGCGCGAGGCGGAACAGCTTCGATAACGATAAACGAAGCGGGAGAACGCAACTGGGAACAGAATGAGCAGCCGATTTACGATACTGTTGGTTTTACTGCTGCATCCTGCGGGGACGTTGTTCGCACAAGACCCGACCCAGCCGAACATCATTTTGGTGATGGCCGACGACCTCGGCTGGTCGGACGCTGGCTGTTACGGCGGTGAGATTCGCACTCCTCACGTCGATTCCTTGGCGCGGGATGGATTGCGTTTTACGCAATTCTATAACAATTCGATCTGCGGACCGACTCGTGCCTCACTTTTGACCGGACTGTACTGCCAACAAGTCGGCCACAGTGGCGGTCATTGGAACCAACCGAAGGATTTCAACAAATGTGTGTTGATCTCCGAAGTTCTGCAGCGTGCCGGCTACCGCACCATGATGGTCGGGAAATGGCAAGGGCGTGATTCTGCCCTCGACCGGGGATTCGACCGATTCTTCGGCCCGATGTGCCAGGCGAAAATCAGCTATTTTCACGAAGTGGTGTCGAATCCATTCTTCATTGATCGGCAGCGGTGGCAGCTCCCAGATGACTTCTACATGACGCAGGCGTTCAATGACTACGCAGAACAATTCCTGGAGGAGGCCGTTGATGCCGACCGGCCATTCTTTCTGTACGTGGCACATATCGCCCCGCATTGGCCGCTTCATGCTCGCGAATCCGACACGGTTGCTTATCGACAGCAGTATCGCAGTCACGGATGGGACGACTGGCGTTTGCAACGTTTCGACCGGCAACGGGAGATCGGCATGGTTCCAACGCATTGGCAACTTTCCCCAAGGCCGACCAATATTCATGACTGGAAATCCGATCCACACAAAGATTGGCAAGCAGAACGAATGGCCGTTTATGCCGCACAGGTCGACATGATTGACCGCGGTCTCGGCCGACTTTTGCAACTCGTCGACGGCGCTGGCCAGCGCGAGAACACTTTGGTGATGTTTCTCTCTGACAATGGTGCTGCCCCGGACGGGGGGGTGAAGCCGACAGCGGGAGGATTCGGCTTCACGGCCGATTCGCCCAACAATCGTTGGCGCACCGACGGCGTCGACATTCGACCAGGGAGTGGACCAGACAATCTTCCCGGCGCGCACGACACGTTTGCAGCCTACGGATTGGCATGGACAACGGTTAGCAACACACCGCTCCGCGGAACCAAGCAAACGGCGTATGAAGGGGGAATTCGCACACCGCTCGTCGTGCGCTGGCCCAAGGTGATCGCCAACAATGGGAACATCACGAATCAGGTCGGCCATGTGATCGATTTGATGGCCACATTTCTCGATGTCGCCGGCAGAGAATACCCGACCGAATTCGATGACCGAAAACCACTTCCACTCGAAGGCAAAAGTCTGTTACCGATATTTCAGAACAAACAACGCAGAGGACACGACAGCTTATGCTGGAAAACGTCTCGACACGATGCGATTCGCATGGGACGCTGGAAGGCCGTTCGCCCCATAAAAAGCGGGGCATGGGAACTGTTCGACCTGGAGTCGGACGGAACGGAAACGACCGACGTCGCTTCTGAATACCGCATGCAACTCGAAGTTATGGAAAAGACGTTCATGGCCTGGCAGCAACGAGTCGGCGCAAAATGACACAGCCGCTTCGCCGACGGTTCGCGCGATTGGACCAACACCTATCATCGTCGACTGTCGCCCTTCACCGAGCTTGTAGTCGCCAGCGATGTGCGAAAACCTATCCAAGTTGGAAGTTTCTTCTATGTCAATGAGACGATGCCACAAGTATTGGATTCCTGTGTTATTTGTTTGGCTGTGCGCGACATCGCACGCAGGAGTGACTCGAATCGAAATCGAGAGCCGGCAGCCATTCGCGGATGGTCGAGAATTCGATAATGTCGGACCCTACGAGCGGCTGACCGGCCGGGCTTACTTTGCAATCGATCCAGGAGATCCGGCCAACGCCCGTATTGTCGACCTGGAACTGGCGCCCCGGAACGGTGCAGGGTTGGTCGAATTCTCCACCGACCTGGAGATTCTGGCACCGGTTCACGTCGACAAAGCCAGCGGCCTGTTGTTTTACGATGTCAACAATCGCGGCCGGCGCATGTGTTTGAACTTGTTCAACAAGAATGCTGATGAGTTCTTAATGCGTCAAGGGGCCATTGTCGTCTGGTCCGGATGGATCGCCGAAGTGCTTCCATTGGAAGATCCCAATTCTCCAGGCGATCGATTGCTCCGAATGGATGCCCCCGTCGCCACGAATGGCGGCCGATCCATCACTGGTCTTGTCCGTGCTGAGGTAATGGTCGATTCATTACCTTCCCAATCTGCCGATCGCTTTCCGATTTCCAATCGCGCCTGGGTCGGCAGTTATTGGCCGACCGAATCGGAGCTCGCCGCCGCTACGTTAACTCGCCGCTTGGTCGAATCCGGGCCACGAGAGTTGGTCCCCCGCGAAGATTGGCGGCTCGAAATCACACCATTCCATGAACCACATCAGAAGAACTGCTTGCCGAAAGTGGAACTTGTCCTCGAAGGCGGCATTCAACCAGGAGTCATTCACGAGTTGATCTACAATGCGCGCGATCCGGTTGTGCAAGGACTGGGGCTAACGGGTATTCGCGATCTCGTTTCGTTTCTGAAGCATGACAAAACCAACCAGAATCCTCTGAGGCGCAGCGACGGCAATCACGCCATCGATCGTGCTATCGGTTTCGGAATTTCTCAAAGTGGTCGATGCCTGCGAACATTGCTGTATGAAGGATTGAATGCCGACGAACAAGGCCGGATTGTTTTTGAGGGTTTGATTCCTCACGTCTCTGGGGCAGGATTGGGCTTTTTTAATCACCGGTTCGCCCAACCGACGCGGTATGCTTCGCAACATTCGGAGCATCTCTTTCCCTGCGATCTATTTCCGTTCGCCTACGAATCGCAGTGGGATCCCATCAGCCAACGCTCCGATGGTATTTTGAATCGTGCGCGGGAATCGGATACCGTGCCAAAGATCTTTCACGTTCAAAATTCCTCAGAGTATTGGCACCGCAGCGGATCATTGGTGCATACCGATCCGTTGGGTCAACGCGACGCCTCGATCCCGACGGAAGTCCGTCTCTATTCGATCGGCGGAGCGCAGCATGGTGCGGGGGACGACCGCCCCGACAATCAAAGCGACGGGCAACTCCCCGAAAACCCAACAGACTACCGACCGATTCTTCGAGCGCTACTTCTCGCGCTCGACGCCTGGATTCACAAAGGATCTGAACCACCACCCAGCGTCTATCCGCACATCGCTGATGGCACCCTCGTCGATTGGCGTGAAACAACAAGCGGCTGGAACTCGCTCCCGGGTGTCGAATACCCCAAAGTCATTCAAGAGGCTGAGCGACTCGATTTCGGGCCAGAATTTCTGTCACACGGCCGAATTACAAATCACCCTCCAAAGCGGGAGAAGGCATATCGCGTACTCGTACCTGTGTATGACGCCCGCAACAACGAACGCGGCATGCTGCTTCCCCCGTCCGTTTCAGCCCCGGTGGCCACCTACACGGGTTGGAATCTCAGAAGCGAATCCGTCGGAGCGAAGACGGAGCTACTGCGACTGAAAGGGGGATACATCCCCCTGCGCAAAACACGCGAGGAACGACTGGCGGCAAGCGACCCGCGTCAATCACTGCTGGAAAGATATGACGACTTTGAAGCGTATCTCTCTGCTTTCGAAGCTGCGGCACAAGAACTGGTCGACCGACGATATTTGCTGGCTGAAGATTTGCCCCTTTTGTTGTCGCGGGCACAAATGAATAAGGCCCTATTCGCTCCGTGACAACCGACCTCACACGCACCGGATAAAATGAGCTGGATCTCCAGTCACAGTCTGCCTCTCACGCTCTTAATCGTCTATCTCGTCGTCCTGGCCCATCATGCGCATGTTGGTCGCCGCCACGCGCATTCTGTCGATGGTTACCTCGTCGCGGGCCGCAGCCTGGGCGGCTTTGTCATTGCTATGTCGTTCTTCGCGACTTTCATGAGCACCAACACCTTTATCGGAGCGGCCGGCCAAAGCTGGAATTACGGTTTGACATGGTGCTTGGGGGGAGTTGTGTTAACGGCCCTCGCCTGCATTTCCTGGTTTGTCGTCGCCCCACGTTTCGTACCGCTCACGAGAGAATACTCCTCGCTGACAGTGGCCGACTTTTTGGGAACGCATTACCAATCACCGCGAGTGCGCCGGCTCGCCGGGTTCATCGTCGGGTTTTCTTCGGTGCTGTATCTGGTAGCGATTTACCGGGGGGCATCGCTGGCCATCGAGTCGTTTTTGGATTTGCCGTATGCTTGGTGTGTCATCATCGTCTGCGTGGTCGTAACGGCTTATACGTTAGTCGGAGGCTTCAAATCAGTCGTTCTCACCGACGCTGTTCAGGGCGTGTTGATGCTCGTCGGGGCAGTGGCTTTATTCGCAGCCTTGTCATCAACGGGAGGAGGCCCCGACCAGATTCTTGCTCGGCTGCACGACATCAAACCATCCCTCACGTCGTTTGGTGATCGCGAAGCCCTTGCGGCAACCATGGCTTACTCATTAGCGGTCGGCGTCAAATACCTCGTCGAACCGCGTCAACTCTCCCGATTCTATGGTCTCAAGGACGATACCGCTCTCCGCAATGCATCCTGGATCGCACCGGCAGCCATCCTCGTTGCTTACTTGTGTTTGCTGCCATTAGGAGCCATGGCTCGGACCGTTTTGTCCGATGGCACGATAGACGATACGGATCAACTTGTGCCGTATCTGCTCGGCCCGGGCAACATCTTCGGAGAATTAGGGGGATCATTATTCCTGCTGGTATTACTTTCGGCTGCTATGTCGTCCATTGATTCGGTCTTACTTGTTGCGGCGTCGACAATCGACCGCGACGCGATCCGACTCGCCGAGGCTTATTCTGTCGGGGACGACACTCGCATCGAAGTTTACCGCACACGCATTTGGATCGTTGCCATTTCTGTGATCTCCGCCGTAACAGCCTTATCCCCAGTCACGCAAGACATCGTGCGGATGACGAAGTTTTCCGGTTCGTTGTACGGAGCTTGTTTTCTGCCGACTCTCGTTTTGGGGTTGTTCGCAAAAAACCGAAACGCCACGGCTGCGATCGCAACTCTCGTTTCGGGGGCCGTCACTGTCATCGGCGTGTTTGTTCTCAGGCAATTGGGCTACACTTCGCTCCAAGAAGTCTATCCAGGCATCCTCGTCGGAGTGACCGTCTTCCTGTGCATGAATCGGCGAAACAGCCACATACCGGTGGAAACTCCAAGTCAAGATTCCACAGACTGAATTTCGCACGCTGTCGATTCCGATACCTTCCACGTGGAGCCCCCCGCAACGACGTTTCGCGCAAGCAGAATCGTTGCATTCATCAATAATCTCCCATATGATTTATAGACGATTACACGAATAAGCATTCGTAGATCGCCCCACCAGAATCACCGCAAATGAATGTTGGCACGTACGTTCCTTCAGCAACATAACTCGCTGGGATTCGTCGATTGCTAAACGCACGCCTCAATACGGTTATTCCTAAAACACACATGAAAATCATCGATTTCAGTTCGACGGTGTTTTGCATTCTAATCGCGCCCTCGTTCCTTTCGGCCGACGAGATTTCAGACGCCGATCTGAAATTCTTCGAGAGTAAAATCCGCCCGGTCCTGGTCAAAGAGTGCTACAAATGCCACTCGATTGAAGCCAAGAAGAGCCAAGGCGGATTTCGGCTCGACACAAGAAAGAGTTTGCGCGATGGCGGCGAGTCGGGACCGGCTATTGTTCCCGGCAAACCGGAAGAAAGCCTGTTGATCGAAGCGCTGCGACACGAAAGCTTCGAGATGCCTCCCAGCGGCCGTTTGGACGATGCAATCATCGAAGACTTTGTCGTTTGGATTCAGCGCGGCGCACCAGACCCGAGGCGTGGCAAGAGCCGAAGCGATCAATCGACAGATTCTGCATTGCATTGGTCATTTCAGGCCCCCGTACGCCCGAGTATTCCGCAAGTTCAAAATGACGCATGGCCCCGAACAGACCTCGACTACTTCATTCTCCAAAAGCAGGAAGCGGCCGGGGTGCGACCAGTCGACGACGCACATCGCCGAGTCTGGATTCGACGAGTGACTTTTGACCTAATTGGACTACCGCCCACTCCGTCGGAGGTGGAGACCTTTCTTTATGACGAGTCGCCACAAGCTTACGAGAAAGTGGTTGACCGCCTGCTCGATTCACCCCATTTTGGCGAACGATGGGGACGGCATTGGCTGGATGTAGCACGCTACGGCGAATCAACGGGGCACAAGCGGAATTTTACGTTCCCACACGCTTGGCGATTCCGTGACTACGTAATCCACTCCTTCAATGTCGACAAGCCGTACGATCAATTCATTCGTGAGCAAATTGCGGGCGATCTCTTGCCGGCAGAGAATTGGCAACAACGGGACGAGCAGAATCTCGGTACCGGATTTCTTGCCATCGGACCCAAAGATTTGATTATGGGCTCCGATTCGCAGTATTGGGCTGACGTGGTCGACGATCAGATCGACGCGACGTGCCAAACATTCTTAGGGCTGACTGTTTCCTGCGCCCGTTGCCACGATCACAAGTTCGACCCAATTCCTACCAAGGACTATTACGCCCTTGCTGGAATTTTTCACAGCGCCGAGACACTTTACGGCACAAATCCAGGTAGCGGTGCCGGCAGCAATGCGCATCCGTCAGAGTTGTACGCACTCGGTGAAAATGGAGCCGAACAAAATCGCATCTATCTGGAATTCCAAGAGAAGCTGAATTCACTCGTCAAACCGATTCAACAGGCCGAGAATGCACTCAAAAAGGCTCGGGACAGCAAAGAACCGGTCGACAATATCCCAGAACTCGAGCAGAACGTTAAGAAAGTTCACCAACAGCGAAAGGAGTTGCTCGACGCTTCTCCGCCGCGACCCGATTTCGCTATGGCGATGCGCGAAAAAGAGAAACCGACCAACGCGCACGTTTTGATTGCCGGCGACGCCAAGAGCAAAGGCGACCTCGTACCACGAGGATTCTTGAGCCTCGTCAAATTGTCCGATACGCCCACGATTGATGAAGATAACAGTGGCCGGCTTGCGTTGGCCGAATGGCTCGTCGCCCCCGAGAACCCGCTGACAGCACGGGTCATGGTCAATCGCATTTGGCAACATTTATTCGGCGAAGGGATTGTTCCCTCCGTCAACAATTTCGGAGCGACCGGCAAATCGCCAACCCATCCAGAATTGCTTGACTATTTGGCCACTCAGTTCGTCGAAGACGGATGGTCCATCAAACGCGCCATCCGCCGTTTGGTGCTGAGCCGGACGTATCGATTGGCGTCGACCCACGACGACAAGAATTTCGCGGTCGAGCCGGACAACGTTACGTTGTGGCGTATGCGATCGCGTCGTCTGGAAGGGGAAATTATTCGAGACTCGATGCTGGTTGTTTCCGGCCGCTTCGAGCCGGGTCCTCCTGAACACGGCTCGGTTGTCACCGACTTGGGTGATGGCTGCCTGGTTCGGCAGCTCGACCCGGAACCACTATTCCAATCACAGACTTTCCGCAGCGTTTATCTACCGACTTGTCGCTTCTTCGTACCAGAGATACTGGAGATTTTTGACGGGCCCTCACCAAGCCTGGTCACGGGAGCGCGTGCAGTCACAAACGTTCCATCGCAGACTTTGTATTTGCTGAACAACGATTTTGTCGTGGAGCAGTCGCAAGCAGCGGCTCAGCGTTTACTCAAAGACGGCGCAGGCAAACAACAACGTATCGATCTACTGTACCAAACCGCTTTCAACCGACGACCGACTTCTTCTGAATTCGAATCGGCGATTGAATTCATTCAGAATGCACAGCAGACGCTAAGTCAGCGCGGTCAACCGAACGAAAAGGCAGTACAGACAGCTTGGGCTGCCTTCTGCCAAGCCGTGTTTACCAGCGCCGAATTCCGTTACATTCACTAATTACTTCCGTCGGATTCCTATCAGGACAGAATTTCGGCCAACGACCAGGAGTGTCGAATGACGACTTCTCACGGACAACCCAACAGTTTGTTTTCTCGACGACAAGCCTTGAAGTCTGCCGCCTGTGGCTTCGGCTATCTCGCCTTTGCCGGCCTCGCGAATAGTCAGGCGTCTGTCGCAAATCAAAACCCGCTGGCTCCCAAGGCTCCGCATTTTCGACCACGGGCCAAACGCGTCATTTTTCTGTTTATGGACGGCGGTCCGTCTCAGATGGACACGTTCGACTATAAACCGCAATTGACCAAAGACGACGGCAAGCCAGGTCAAAGAAGAAACGCGAACCTGTTCGGTTCACCATTCTCGTTCAAACGCTATGGCGAAAGCGGCCTGTGGGTTTCGGAGCTGTTTCCGAATATCGCCAATCGGCATATCGACGATTTGTGCGTTATTCGCAGCATGCACACCGATTCGGGATCGCATCCCCAGGCCGTACCATTTCTACACACCGGTAACCTACAGTTCACGCGACCATCGTCCGGCGCCTGGGTCCTGTATGGTTTAGGCACAGAAAACCAAAATCTTCCCGGGTTCATCACGATCAATCCTCCCAAAATCTTGGGTGGTGCGCAGAACTACGGCAGCGCATTTCTGCCGGCTTGCTACCAGGGAACGGCCATGGGGAGGCTGGGCCGCTCGGTCAAAGGTCTATCGATGGGCAACTTGTCTTCCGATAATCTTCCCCGAGATTTGCAACTCGAACAAATCCGCCTTGTTGAAAAAATGAATCGCGGCCTACTGGATCAGCGCCAGGTCGATCCACAAATCGAGGGAGCCATCAGCTCGTTGGAACTTGGCAGTCGCATGCAGGATGCCGTCCCGGAGGTAATGGATCTTACGCGGGAATCGAAAGAGACGCTGGATCTGTACGGGATCGATCAGGGCGATCCCGATGAGTTCGGCCGTCAATGTTTGATGGCACGACGATTCGCCGAAGCTGGTGTTCGGTATATCGAAATCGCCCACACGAATTGGGATCAGCATCGCCGACTAACTGGTGACCTACGACTGAACGGTCGCCAGACGGACCAGCCCATCGCTGCACTACTCACCGATTTGCAGCAGCGCGGCCTGTGGGACGATACGCTTGTCATTTGGACTGGCGAATTCGGACGACTGCCCGAAATCGAAAATGGCGATGGTCGTAGTCACAACCCGGCCGGCTATACGATGTGGATGGCCGGTGGCGGTGTTAAAGGGGGCATGGCCTACGGCACGACCGACGAACATGGCCGAACCGCCGTCGAAAACCCCGTGCACCTGCACGATATGCATGCCACCATGCTGCACATTCTGGGGCTCGATCACGAACGGCTCACGTTCCGCTACTCGGGACGCGACTTCCGGCTGACCGACGTGTTCGGCAACGTCGTCACCGATGTATTGGCCTGATCGCGACTGCTACGAAATAGGCAACCGCAAATGGTGTAAACGCTGCTTCTTGGTGATCAACCACTGCGTCAGCGTAGGCGCAATTGAAAAACAGCACGGGCCGTCTCAACCTGGTCGACGAAGAATGTGGCATCCTCGTTGTCGAGGCCGCGTAGCGTCTGAACGGCTGATTTGAGTTCCTCATCGTTTGATTCGCTTGCTGGATCCAGCCTTTTGGTAAGTGCGATGTACGCATCCGCCATTAGCGCTTGTGCAGGATCGCTCAATTGACCAAATGCCGCCTTGCTGTCGGCAAGCGCCGCCAACGCCGCATCGAATTCACCGAGTGACAACTGCAGCGCACCGACTATCCAGTATCCGTTGCCAACCTGATCGCCGTCCAATTCCAACTCTTCGACCAGCCGCCTGCTCAGTCGAGCGAATCCCAACCCCGTTCGGATGTGGTCATCCGAAATCTCGACTCCTTCGTCGTTCCAACCGGGCCAGCAGTTAGCCGCGATATTGAATGACATCCGCTTTGCCGCATCGAGCAGGGAACGACTTTCGTCTGAACTGTTTTCATGACTGCGCGCTTCGCGCAAGCAAAATGCGACTCCCAAAGCCCCCAGTGTCAGCATGCCCGCCACATCTTTGTGATCTCGATACAGCAACTTGATCACGCCACTGTAGCGGTCCACAACGATCTGTGCCGATTCCGCCTCTTCGATCACATTTTGGGCAGCGAATAAATCTCCACCGAGCACCAAGGACACCGCTTGCTCAATTACCCCGTTCAACTCAGCATCGGAACCGGCAGGGTTAGTCATTAGCCGAACCTTTAGAGTTTGCCCCGAATCCCCGTCCATCGATAGGATCGCCTACGCCACTACGGGATGTCGCATCTACTTTGTTCGTGCGTGAGAATACCTCAGTTCTGCGGCACATCAACATCGAGCAGCAAGGCTCTTGCAAACTGCACCGGAGGCGAACCGAAGGATAACACCGTGTCGTGGTATGTCTTGAGGTCGAACTTCTCGCCCCATTTTCGCTCCGCTTCTTGCCGCAATGCCACATGCTCCAGGTAACCCACAAAATAGGTCGATAACTGAGCCGAAGTCAGTTGCGCGCGGGTCCATTTGCCGGCCGCTTCACGCTCTTCCTGAAAGGCATCTTCGACCATGATTTGCATCGCTTCATCCCGCGATATTCCGTCGACATGAATCGCTTGATCGAGAATCGCATTCGTCACGTCGCGCAAGTACCACTTGAGCGTGATCAATTGCAAGAGCGGGTCATTGTCGAGAAACCCTTCCTCGCACATCATCCACTCGGTGTAGACGGCCCAGCCTTCGACAAACGGGCCCGACTGAAACAAATGCCGAAACGACCCGGGATACCGATTCGAATGCGCCAACTGCAGGAAATGCCCCGGCAAGGCTTCATGAATCGTCAGCACATGCAAGGAACGAGTGTTGTACTCGCGCAAAAACGATTGCACCTGTTTTTGCGACCATTTCTGTGGAATCGGAGAGACCGCATAAAATGTCTTTTCGTTCTTGTCCAACGGACCGGGCGAATCGCAATACGCCAGCGACACTCCCCGCTGAAACTCCGGCATGATGATGATTTCCAACGGATCCGGGAAAACGGTAATTAGGTCTTGCTCTTTCAGGAACCGCGTCGCCATCTCTGCAGAGTCTTCAGCAGTCTCAACAATTTCGTCGGCTGCGGGCGTTTCCGCATAAGCCTGTTCCAATCCGAATCGAATAATTGCTCGGCGATATTCGCGAGAGGGATTCTCGGGAAAGCGAGTCAGTGGATATTCCTGTTGGTAGATGGGCTGCGCAATCTCATACATCTGCTGGTGCAGTTCTTCGACCCGTCGATCCGCGAGATCGCGGATCTGTTGCCTCGTCAAAGGAGTGTGCAACGTATACGCCAACTTGCGGTCGAAAAAATCTCGGCCGATGCGGAAATTACCACCCGCTTGAGGTACCACTTCGTTTTCGAACCATTCTTGGTGAACGTTAATCGCATCCTCGGCGGATTTCATAGCAGCCGTTAGCCGATCCCGTTCAGCGGTAGACAATGCGTCCATTCGAGGGCGGACCATGTTTTCCAGAATGTTTAAGACGCCCTTGTTTTGGGCAACCGCGGTCGTGGCATGAACCGGCGGAACCCGAGGGATGTCGATCGTCTCGCGAACTTGCTCCAGCAATCGCGGAAACTGCTCTAGACGTTTGGCAACGTTGTTCAGTCGCTGCCCAACGGGAGCGAAGTCCCGCGCCATCAACCCGTAAATGGAACTACCGGTCAAGCGGGTGTAAACCAGCGGATTCCACGCCCACTCCTGTAGCTCCGTTTCTCGCCATAACTTCGATTGCAACGCATGTCGGAGGAGCGTTAAGTCAACTTGATTCTTGCGCGACAGTGCGTTCGGATCGATCTCGTTTGTCTTATCGATGAACTCTTGTGTCCATCGTAACCGCTCGTTGCGGGCCGCTTCGCTGATTTCGTCCAATTGATCGTCATACCGGTGATCACCGAGACTCGTCGCGCTGACTGGGGCAAACCGAGTGAAGTCGTCGACGTATCGCCGAGCCAGTTCTTCAAACTGCGCGTCCATCCCCGATTCGTCTGCGGAAATCGCAACTGCTGCCAATGCCAGGTATACGAAAACAGAGGCGGACGTCACACAATACCGTTTCATCGTCAACTCCAGGTCAGTTCTTCGTTGAAGGGATGAAGGTTCCTACACCCCTCTTTAGTAACGACGACCATATCTTCCACGCGCACACCTCCCATATCACGACGGTAAAGACCCGGTTCAATCGTCAACGCATCGCCGACTAACAGTTCCGGCCCGTTGAAATCGAGCAGAGGTGGCTCATGCACCTCTAACCCCACGCCGTGCCCTGTTCCATGTGTCATGGCACAATACGATTGGGGATCGTCGTCGGTGGGCAATCCCACGTCGAATCCATCCGC
>JANQRQ010000272.1 GCA_028284485.1 Planctomycetaceae bacterium
CGATTCAGGTAGTTGTCCTTGCTGGTGATTTCGGACGAACGAAATCAATCCAGCAGGATATCGACACTCGATTTCGAATCCGGGTCGCGTCGGTAATTCCATTGATCGTCATCGGACTCGTAGCGCCAACTGCCATTCCCGCGTTGCCGCTCGAAATTGGTACGTTGCCCATAGCCCTTCCGCCGTTCGACGATTTCTCGTTCTGACTCCGACAATTTCGGTTTCTTATCGACATTGACGCATCCCAGTGGGATCAATGCGAGCAATGCGATTATCAGGTGGAAGCCAGTGCCTTTAATCCTCATTGGAGGCCTCGTGCTGCGCCATTTCAAGGTGGTTAGGAGCTAAGCGCAGATCGAATTATCCGTTTTGCGGTATCGCGTCAAGATGGATGGCGACAACCGAGATCCCAGTGCGGTTTCGGATCGGAAATCCTCGCAAAATGCACGTTGATCTATCAGCGCTGCAAAAGCGGGGGGGCGAATCCACGCGTAGTTCCAAATCGGGAGGGCGAGGCTCCCGCCGAGCCGTGTTACGGAAAACAAGGTTCCGCAAACAGGTCGTTGCTACCGGCTCCCCCTGCTCCTATGTTACGATCGTATCTACGGGAAATCTTGCCACATAGGTCGGTCGAGAAGCATCATGCAAACAGTCAGGCATCGAAATGTTCGCAGTCTCGCGACGCGACCCATCATTCTGGCGGTCGCCATTTTCCTCGGGCTCTGTGTCGTAGATTCGCCATTGTCCGCTGAACCGCTTGACCGCCGCGTCGCCGAATGGGTCATCGAAATGCAAGGTTCGGTGCGCCTGGCGGGAGACGCCGAGCGCATTCGTGATATCAGCCGACTGCCTTACGAAGACTTCCAGTTGGAACTGGTCGACCTGGTGGGATGCAATATCGTCCCACCCGATTTGGAATGGCTGGTTGGGCTGGAGCATTTGAAGGTTGTGAATCTGCCCGGTCCGATGTGGAATCCTCGTGCCGGAGGCGGGACCGATTACAGCCGCGAATTGCGTCACTTGGCCGGCATCAAGACTCTCGAAGCAGTGACAATCAGCTACACCTACATCAAAAGCATTCGATTTCAGGACGACGGCGTCGAGGAGCTCGCGCCGCTCGCCGACAGCCTCAAAGTCCTTAGCCTGGAGAATACCGAGTGTCGCGGGCGTCATTTGGCCGCCCTCAAAAACCTCGAATCGCTCGATCTCGTTTCCTGCCCTTTTACCGACGAAGGTGCCAGGCAAATCGAAGGGCTGACCAAGCTGCGGCGTTTGTTGTTAACTGATGCGCTGATCAGCGACGACGGAATGCAGTCGCTCCGTAAACTCGTCAACGTCGAGCATCTCGACCTGGGTGGCACACGCATCACCGACGAGGGGGTCAAACATCTCACTGGGATGTCGAAGCTGAAAAAACTGAACTTGCTGAGCGCCGACGTGACCGACGTCGGAATCGAAACTCTGGCCGGCCTGTCTGAGTTGGAAGAATTGAATCTGTATGCGACCAAAATCTCCAATGTCGGAGTCGACACACTCAAACGGTTGAAAAACTTGCGCTATGTCGACTTGCGGTATACGCGGGCCTCTCAAGCAGGTGTTGACGCACTAACGGAAGCCTTGCCCCGATGTCAGGTGATCTTTGTCGATACATCGGTGCGGCCTTCGATACCGCCGGCAGCCAATCAAATTCTTGCGGAAGCACCCGATGCCAAGGTTGCCGAATGGGTCCGTGCGATCGGCGGCACGGCAGATTTGCAAGACGGTCGCCTAATTGCAGCCTCTCTGGAGTCGACGAGTGTGACCGACGAATTGCTGTCGAACCTGGCTGGCTGTAAAAACCTGCGGCGGCTGCAACTGCAGTTCACCGAGATCAGTGACCTTGGGGCCAAGCACTTGGCGGGCCTGACTGGATTGCAAGAACTGGACCTCAGTGGAACGGCAATCTCCGACGACGGTTTGGAATGTCTAGCCGGATTGACTGCGCTGCGAAAGCTGCGATTCGCACACGGGTTGATCGAAGGACGCGGCTTACAACACCTGAAGGGAACCTCGCTCGACGATCTTTATCTCGCGAATTCGCCGATCAACGACGAGGGGCTGCAAGCACTCTCGCAAATTGCTTCACTGCGGAATCTGACGCTTGCTTACACCGATTTCACAGACGATGGTGTCGAGCACTTAAAATCCCTGACACACCTAAAGCGTCTCGACCTGGGCGGGACCGATATCGGCAACGATGGGCTGGAGCACCTGAAGTCGATGACGGGGCTGACTGGTCTGCTTTTGAGTTATTCGCGCATCACCGAACGGGGTGTCAAAAACTTGGAAGGTTTACAGCACCTCAAAGAATTAGCACTGATTCGCACGCGCGTCACCGACGACAACATGAAAATCATCGGCGGTCTGACCCAACTGGAGTCGTTCAACCTCGACTACACCGAAGTTGGCGATAAGGGGCTTGAGGCGCTGGCCGGTTTATCGAATCTGAAGCGGCTTAGCCTCGACAGTACTAACGTGACCGAAGCTTCGGCGGAGCGCTTAGCTGAATTTAAGAATCTCACCGAACTCAACCTGTACCACACACGAATAACCGAAAAGGGATATGACTCGATTCGGGCTGCCGTGCCCGAGTGCAAAATCATTTGGGATCCGCAGTCGAGCGCTCCGACGCGCCGGGGTAGTTGAGGCTATTAGGTCATGTCACGTAATTATGGACTGCTCGATAAATAAATGAGCGGAATGGCGCTAGCCACCGGTTCCTGGAGCTTGGAAAGGCCGGCGGCTAGCGCCTGGCCGCTTACAGAATAAAGCGGACACAAATCATCGAACACTCCTAAGATGCGAATTGAGCACAACGAGCTTGATCTAAACTGAAGAGGTGGTTCTGACAATTAGCAGTTTGCCATTGGTAACTCGATACGTCAGTGAGGGAATCAAACGTTGCCCTCGCTCACGCGTCGGGTTTCCAGAAGCCGCACCTTGCGTCTCGCGAGTACACGGGCTGTATTACCGAAAGAAAAGTCGACGATGATCACTGGGTTAATGCTCACTGCCGTCTTGGCCGCTCCATCGGAGGCCGATTACGCTGACGAAGCCGCAGCGATTTCGTTTATCGAATCGGTCGGCGGCCGGTTCACGCATAACGACGCAGGTCAGCTGACGCATGTCGATTTGAGTAACGCTTGGATCACCGATGCCGATTTAGGAAAGTTGGCTCGCCTTCCGCATCTGGAGAACATTAACCTCGCCTATACCAAAATCACCGACCTGGGCCTGGAGCAATTGACTCCGCTGGAAAATGTGAAAGTTCTCAATCTGCATTATTGCGAGTACGTCGGGGATGTCGGCATTGCCCATCTCAAGCAGTGGCGCAACTTGGAGTATCTCAACCTGCGCGGCACGAAGGTGACCAGCACCGTTTTCGAACATGTTTCGAAAATGACGACGCTCCAATTTCTCGATGTTGGGCATAGCCGTGTCAGCGATGAACTTTTCGAAGAGTTAGCCGACCTCGACAAGCTGGAAAGCTTTTCCTTCGGCGGCAATAAGATGAGCGGCGTCGCGCTGCCATTGCTCAAGTTGTTGCCGTCGTTGCGTCGGCTCGACGTGGGGACGCGGCAGCGGACCGATTCCGGCCAATGGTATGTGGCGGTCTCCGATTTCAATATCAATCACATCGCCCAGTTGGAACAGCTCGAAGTGTTAGAACTGAACCGGGCCGATATCACCGATCGAGGCATCGCCCAGCTCGCAAGTTTGAAGAACCTGCGCAAGTTGGATCTGGGCGGCACGCGCGTGACTGTAAAGGGGATCGCTGCACTTGCCGATCTCCCGGAATTGGGGCAGTTAATTCTCTGGCAGGCGGGCAGGATCGACGATGAGGCCATCCCGGCACTTCTTACAATTAAGGGCTTGGAGATCCTCGATCTGTCGCGCACGAAAGTCACTGCCGAGGGTCTTGGCCGGCTCGCGGAACACGCCGGTTTGCAGCAGCTATTCATCGGCGACATCGAGTTGACCGAAGAACAGCTCGCGTCACTCCGTAAGGCGATGCCGGAGTGCCGAATCAGTTGGTGGAAATCACCTGCGATCGACGTCCCGGAAAGCGCTCGCGAACGCTAGGCCGTGTCTCGTTTTACTGTAGCGGCGGCTTCTAGCCGCCGAACTCCATTCGCAATTTCCGGTGGCTGGAAGCTACCGCTACGAATTGCCGAGGTTGATCCTCAGTTCACTCCGCGGAAAGCACTGCACGCCAGACCCCGGCCGCGCTGTTATTGACATGAGATACCAAATGATGGGACTGAACCTGGGGAGTGGTAGTGGTAGGGTGCGTGCTTGCACGCACCAATCATCGAATTGGCTGGTCCTTAAGGTGCGTGCTAGCATGCACCCGACATTCTAGTTTGCTGTCCGTGGTTCCGATCCGTTAAATCGAAGCCTGAAGCGCAAACTGTGAAACTGCGCTCTGCAGCGTATTACGCTGACATGTGGCCCCGACAAACGCGTTTTGTTCTATGACAGCTCGGTCCCACGAGCCAGAAACGCCCATAAGAAAAAGTAAACCACACTAAGTGGGCTTTGGTAACCCGACGCGTCAGCGAGGGACTATCTGGCAATCCTTCGCTGGCGCTTCAGGCTTCACGAAACGGGACGAGACCGTTTGCGAGAATCGCTTATACGATATCGCTTAGCTTCTTATCGGCGGTCGGGAATTTATTGATCCGTGCGCCGACCACTTCTTCCGCCAGCGTGAGATACAAATCTCCCACCGTTCCCGCCACGCGCGTGTGGCAGCCGGTTTTCATGTTCCCGGCGTGACCGGCGGCAATCATGGCCAGCCCAGAATTCTTATGCGAATTGGCCTCGGCATGCTCGTGGATAAACAGCGCGCAAGTGTTGTCGAGCAAAGTCCCCTCACCTTCAGGAATCGACTTCAGTTTCGCCACAAGGTAGGCGAACTCCTCGACGTGCCAACGATTGATGTCGCGCATGATTCGCTGACCGCCCGGTGTCGTCGACTGGTTATGCGTGTAACCGTGGTGCCGATAGTACGTGTACCCCATCCACGGGAATCGCGACAGTCCCTGGCATTTGGTCAGCATATAGCTGGCGACGCGCGTCTGGCGGGAAGCCAGGGCATGCACCAGCAAGTCGGTTTGTAGTTTGGCGATGCGCGGCCAATCTTTGAGATCGCCCCCGTCGGAAGGTTGCTCGACAACTTGCGAGTATTCCGGCGGAAGACTGGCCACCGAACGTTCCAAGCTGCGCACCGATGTCAAATATTCTTCCAGCCGATGCTGATCGGTATAGCCGAGCGCGTTCTTCAGCGACTTGGCTTCATCGCTGACGGCATCGAGAATGCTCTTCTTCCGTTCGATCCAATACTCTTCCTTCGTGCCGAACAAGCGGTCGAACAGACGGCGCGGAATCATTTCCGGCGGGAGGGGACGATCGCGACCGGCCCAACTCATATTCCGCTGAATGCTTTCCCCGAACGATTCCTGGCAAACGCCGATCTGCAGCGAGCGAAAACGGGAATTGTTGCCGATTTGCTGCGCGATCACCTGATCGATCGACGGACCGCCAGCCCCGCGGCCGCTGAAACCTTCGCACGAGACGAGCCCGCTCATCGATTTGTGGTGACCGTTCCCCGGTCCCGATGATCGGGCCGCCGAGTTATCGACGCCGCTCATCACGTGAATGTCGTCGCGGAAACGAGCCAACGGCTGCAAGCAGGGTGTTATTTCGAATCCTTCGCCGTCCTGTCGCGGAATCCAATACTTCTCGACAATGCCATTGCCGTTGAACCACACAACAAACCGCGATTCGATCGGTTCCGCTGCGCCCGACTCGGCCGCATACGCCGTTCCGTTGGCGTTGAACATTTGCTCGAGCGGCGGAAGACCGACTGTAATGGCCGCTCCTGAGAGACCGACACCTTTCAGAAACGTACGCCGCGAGAGTTTTTGGGGATGTGCCACGATTTATCCCTTTCGTTCCTGCAAGAACAACTTGGACGTGACCAAGGCGACGACCAGTTCACGAAATCGGTAGTCTGAATCACGAAATCGGCGGAATACTTCTTCGATGACCGGTTGGTCGTCGGAAGTTTCCTGCCGACCGAATGTATATCGAAACAATTGCTTGACGATTGCCTTTTGGCTCGCTTCACTCTTCGCGAGAACCTGGCCCAGTTCTTTCGGCGACGAGAATTCCGAATCGTCAATCCCTTGAATGTGGGCTTTGGTATCCAAATCCAACTCGAGGATTTTGTAACTGCGACCGTCGCGTACAACAATCGGCATTTTCTCGTGGAACGCTCCGATCGGATTATATTGTTCCAATCCGAGACCGATCGGGTCAACCAGGCGATGACAACTGGCACATGCTTCGCTGTTCAAGTGAATCGCCAGCCGCTCCTTGTTGGTCATCGGCTTTTCTTCGGTGATTTCTGGAAGAGAAGTGCTCACGCCAGGCGGCGGGGCCGGTACTTCGTGCGAGAGAAACTGCGTTCGCACAAACAAGCCACGCTCGGTGGGCGACGTTTCCGCCGGTTTGCTGGTCGCCACCAGGAACGATCCGTGTCCAAACACACCGCCGCGACCTGATTCGGGCGGATAGGACACCTTTGCGAATTCGGTTGGCGGAGCCGGCAATTTGTAGACCTCGGCGAGTTCACTGCTGAGGAACGTGTAATCGGCCGTGTAAAACTCCAGGAAGTTTTGATCTTCCCATACCAGATAATTGAACAGCCGGGTCGTCTCCTCGACCATCGCCGCGGTCGTTTCGGTGCTGAATTCCCGATAGCGTCGCGAATCCCGTGTCGCTCCCAAAACGCGGTCGAACCGCAGCCACTGTGCCAGGAATTCTTCCATCGAACTTTGGGCACGTGGGTCGGCCAGCATCCGCCGAGTCCACGACTCCACTTTGTCAGCCGAGGAGAATTCACCAGCAGCGGCGGCTTCGAACAATTGGTCGCTCGGCATCGTATCCCACAGAAAATACGACAGCCGGCTGGCCAGTTCGTATTGCGCGACCGTGCTTTCAGGTCCTCGTTCGACGCGAAACAGGAAATTCGGCGACTGCAGCATTGCCTCGACGACGATTTTTCCGCCGCTTAATTGGTCCCCGGTCCGTGCGGCGTCCTCGACAAACAGCGTGGTGTAAACAGTCACTTCGTTTTCAGTGAGCGGTCGTCGAAATGCTTTCAGGCCAAAGCTGCGGACGAACTCTTCCGCGCACTGTTTGTCGTCGGGCGATTTCGGTTCGCGCGGAAGTAACCCTAAATGATCACCGCCGCGAAACGCAGCAATCGCCAATCGCTCGGCCGCTTTACTATAGGCTTCCGCTTGCAGGGGCGAAATCCCCTGCCCTTCGGATTGATTCTTAAAGCCCCGAACAAAGTCTTCCTTCGGAAATCGATTCGCGGGCTGCGTTTGATCATTCAACAAGTCGCGGACTGTGTGGTTGTACTGACTGTGAGTTAATCGCCGCACACTCAAGTTGGCAATCCTGCGTTTTTCAGCCTCCTTGATGCGTTGGCGCGCCTGCCGAACTTCGTCGTCCGAAAGTCGCGACAGGAATTCGATCCAACGCAAAAGCGTTGCTTCTTCGTCGCTACCCGGCTTGATCCGCTCGCCACCTGTATGTTCCTCCAAGTTGGTCGGCTTGAGATACAACAGCGACTGCTTGGGGTCGTCGCGATCGATCAAATCCATCAGCTTCAGGCCAAACGCGGTGACCTGTTCCTGGCCCGCATACTCGCCCGGGAATTCGAGTACGGTATCCGACGCCACGCCATTGTCGTTGTGGCACAAATGGCATTGGACGGTTTGCATCAGCGGATACAGCGACTCGGCGAAGAACGATTCTTCGACGGCGGTTGCAGCGGTCGTAGTTTCAGCGGCAGCGCGATCCGACTGCGCGACGGCGATGCAATGCGCTCCGCCGACAACAATCACAATGGTTGCTAATGCCAAACGTATCATTTTCCGCTGACCGACCTTCTTATTACTGCATCTTAGGTGTTGGTAACCCGACACGTGAGCGAGGCATTGCGAGCGAATCTCTCACAGACGATCTAGGTGACCAAACGGGTTTGATCGCGCGCAACCACTGCGCGGCAGAGGACTCATCCATGTCTTCCGATCTGTTCCTATCGTATCATTTTCCGCGATCGGATGACAACGTGAAGGACGCTGGGAAACGTCTTCAAATCGGGAGGGCGAGGCTCCAGCCGAGCCGCCGGCAGTTTCATCGCAATTCGTGGGGTTCAGTTACTGTGCGATGCTTCGCTTGGCTCTTTCGAGAAGACGATCGGCAGGATCATCATGATGCCGATCCCCAATAGCAGCAGGTTGGAGTCTAGCATCGAAACCTGCGGCGCCGCGGCGCCGGTCGGCAAATCGAGCATAGCCCCCGCACCGCCGGCGAGCCAATCGTTAAAGCGCAGGTTCACCACCAACGCTACCACGCCCCATAGCACCGACATCGTCGTCAGCATCACTCGTCGCGCGGCTGTCGGACCGTCCCGCTGAATCGTGCGCGTACTCCAAACAAACATGCCGATATCCACTGCCAGAATGACGCCCAGGCTTAACCAGTCGGCGGAGTAATAGGCCATCGCCAGCAGAAAAGCTGTGCCACCAAACAGTCCCGCACCCAGCGATAGTTTCACATGCAGAGCATTCGACCAAGGTGATTCGATGCGCGGCGGATGATTCTGCGTCCCCTCTTCGATTTGGATCGTCCGCTGGCGGCGGTTGAAGTAGTAGGCCATCGCCGAAATCACCAGCGCGAACACGATCCACATCACCGCGTTAAATCGAACGAATTGTTCACCGGTCATCGAGCCGCGAAACTCGACGAGTCCGAAATTCAGACCAATGAACGTGATAACCGTCAACGCGATGACGATCCCCTTGTGAATGACAAATCGCTTTTCGCGTGGGGTATGCGATGCACGAATTCCGGCGACCACGCCGTAAACGCCGCCGAAAATTCCGAGCAAGGGCCCCAACCAGAACGCCAGCAAGCCCAGCGGCTTTGCGCCGGAGACTCCCAGCAGCGTTCCGCCGCCGGTCGCGGTCGCCGCTTTTGTTCCGATCGCGGGTAGCGCTGCCAGCACCGCCAACGAGAAACCGGGGCTGGGAGCCGTGTCACTCAGTGTTTCCTCGACCAAGGCGGCGACCTGTTCCTTGAGCATCGCCCGGCCGCGTTCTAGCCGCTTGCGCACAGTCGCTTCGTTGAGTTCCAAAGCCGACGCCACATCCGCCACCGATTGCTCCTGGCGGTAGAACAGAATCATCGGCTCGCGGTATGTTTCCGGGATTTGTTCGAGCGATCGCCAGACGATTTGCTCTTGTTCCTTACTGATTGCCGCCTCGGTCGGATCATCTTGTTGTGCTTCGGCGATCGCCAGCGCGTCGGTCGTCACCTCGGTTTGTCGCTCGCGGCGGTTCGCTGAATTGGCGAGATTGCGCGCGATTCCGCAAAGCCAGCTTCCCAACCGCTCGGTCGACTTAAGCGTCGGCAATTTTTGCCACGCAGTGACAAACGTATCTTGCGCCAGCTCTTCGCTGCGCGCCAGGTTGCCATGGCAACGATTGTAAATGACGCCCGTTACCACACCTTGATACCGGCGGACAATGGCTGCGAACGCGTCTCGCTCGCCGGCGAGACTGGCAGCGACCAATTGAGCGTCAGGTCTGTTCGAGTTTTCTGTGACGGTTGACACGATCGGCTCCCCAACTTTGCAGGCTGTTGTCGTATGATTAGAGCGGTAGACTTTTTGTGAGCGTACCTGGCTCGTGGACTCCGGCAATCAAAGAACAAAACGCGATTGTCGCGGCCACGAATCAGCGAAATACGCTGAAAGACAACAGTAAGTGGTCGGTTGCCTCCTATGCGTGACAAAGAATTTATGGTGGTGGCATTCTTTCTGTCAGCATTTTACCCGAAGTGTCGTCGCAGAAACGATTTGGCGATCGAAGATTCTCGTTGGATTTCTGGGAATTTACGGCTCAGCAGGAGCTTCGCCCTTCCGGTTTATGCGCGTAGGGTGCATGCATGCACGCAACTTCTTTCTAATTTCGATTGGTGCGTGCGAGCACGCACCCTACATGGAGGCGTATCGTGCCAACTCACACGCGACAGCGGATTTCAGTGGCCACCGTCGCCGTTCGCGTCTGGTTGGGATTCTCGATCGCGGGCTCATGCGTGGCAATCATCTACGCATTAATCTATGCGATCCTAATCTGGGCATCAGGCGGAATTGACAACACTCCAGGAAACTACGGAGTGTCCATGTATGCGATAGCGTTCGGAAAACAAGGAATTGCCGCTGGCATCTTTGTCGCGTCGATCTGCTTTTGGCAAAGCCTTGCCGAATGGTCTAATAGCACGCTTTCGAAGAATGGCATCGCCTACTTCGGGTCTCTGATGCTTGTTGTTGGAATGCTAATTGGCATTGATTTTCTATTTCCACCAGAGCGTTCCTATCCAGTGCTTACAGTTTTGGCGATCGCGATCGGGGTTGGTGCGCTCATTGCCTACCCAATACAACGCGGTCGTCCGCGTGACGATACGATCGTCCTGTGTTCTGTCTTCGGTGCGATGCTGTTGTTGGTCTTGGCAATTGCAATGTTGCAAATCGTTTTACAGCTGTAGGCTCGTAGGGTGCGTGCTTGCACGCACCGTCTTTTTGAATTCGATTGGTGCGTGCGAGCACGCACCCGACATTGAGGCGTATCGTGCCAACTCCAACGCGACAGCGGATTTCACTGGTCACCGTCGGTGTTCGCGTCTGGCTGTCGTTTTCGTTTGCAGCGTTTACCGTGATGGTCGTGTACGGTCTGATCGTCTTCCTGGGTGTCGCTTATCTCGGGCCGAGTACAACAGGGAGTTTCGATCCTTTCAGCATGATGCTCGCCCCATCTGTGATCGGACTGGGGGTCGGAGTCCTTGTTGCTTCGTTCAGTTTCTGGCAGGGTCTGGCTGAATGGTCCCAACTGCGACTTGCAAACTACCGACTGGCATATTTTGGTTCCATGTTGCTCATTGTCGGCCCGCTTGTGATTTGGGATCTGCTCTTTCCGCCCAAATACGATTTTCCCGGTCGATTGATTCTTGGATCGATGATTGGACTCGGCACAATTGTCGTCGGACCAATTCAACGCGGGTGGCCATACAATGGCACGTTAATCCTGGGGACCATTTTGGGGGCGATTGAAATGGTGATCTTTTTGGGCGTTGCAGGATCATGGCGTTAGCTACATCGTGAGGCACGACCGTGTTTACTTCTTGGACTTAGCGGCTTCGCGCGAGACACAGTGACCCACTGGATTCCCGCCTCCGCGGGAATGACAATTCGTAGGGTGCGTGCTTGCACGCACCGATTCTCTCAATGATCTCCGTGCCCTCTGTGGCCAGATGTGCTGATACAAAATCACGCCGGAAGAGTTATTGGACTCATCCTCTTGTGAACCGCCGGGTCGTATCCGTTTTTTGACGTTCTTCAATGACTAGTCGATCGGCTCAGCAGGAGCTTCGCCTTCCCGGATTTGGCTCCGCTTGCCGAATTCGACGGGCCACCTAACAATGACCGCATGACGGACGAACGAAAACAGGTGGTCATCGTCGGCGGAGGCTTCGCGGGGCTAAACGCGGCCAAAGCGTTGCGGTCGGAACGTCGCGTCGATGTCACTCTTATCGATCGGCGAAATCATCATCTGTTTCAACCGTTGTTGTACCAGGTGGCGATGGCGGGGCTCAGCCCGGCAGAAATCGCCATGCCAATCCGCAGCATCCTCTCGGGTCAATCGAATTGTCGAGTCGTCCAAGGAAATGTCACCAAAATCGATTTCGATCGACAGACAGTCGTTGCCGACTTCGGCGAAGTTCCATACGACTATCTGCTGCTCGCCTGTGGAGCCCGCCATAGTTACTTCGGCCACGATGAATGGGAAAAGTTTGCACCAGGTCTGAAGACGATTGAGCAGGCAACGGAGATCCGCCGCCGCGTGCTGAGTGCATTCGAAGAAGCCGAGCGAACCGACGACACTGCCGAACGTCGCCGCCAATTGACGTTTGTCGTTGTCGGAGGCGGGCCGACCGGCGTGGAATTGGCCGGTGCGATCGGCGAGATGAGCCGTTTCACGTTGGCCCGCGATTTTCGCAATATCGATTCGAAGTTGGCGCGGATCATTTTGGTGGAAGCCGGTCCGCGAATACTCCCGATGTTTACCGAAGATATGGCGAGCCGCGCCACCCGCGATTTAGAAGAACTCGGTGTGCAGGTTTGGACTTCCAGCCAGGTGACGAACATCGACGACCGCGGCGTCGACATTTCCAACGAGCGAATTGAAGCGGCCACCGTTTTGTGGGCTGCCGGTGTCGAAGCCTCGTCGCTGGGTAAAACTTGCGGTCTCGAAACCGATCGGCAAAGCCGCGTGGTTGTGGGGACCGACTTGACGATTCCCAACCATCGCAACGTGTTTGTGGCAGGTGACCAGGCAAGTTTCACGCATGGAACAGAACGCCCGCTCCCCGGTGTTGCGCCGGTTGCCATGCAGCAGGGTCAATACTTTGGCAAGGCGATCCGCTGCGATTTGCAGGGTAAGCCGCGGCCCGATTTTCAGTACGTCGACAAAGGACAGTTGGCGACGATTGGTCGGAGCAAAGCGATTGCTGCCGTCGGCCGCTTCAAGTTCAAGGGCTTCTTCGCCTGGTTAGTGTGGCTGGTGGTGCACATTTACTTTCTGACCGGCTTTCGCAATCGGCTGTTTGTGGTGCTGAGTTGGGCCTGGTCGTATTTGACGTTTCGCCGGGGCGCGCGGTTGATAGTGGGGAAGAGTTGGCAGAACGAGTCGCCGAAGGAATGAAGGACCGCTTCAGTTTTCTGATTTCGTCGGCAGGCCGCCGCGCCGTCATTCCCGCGCAGGCGGGAATCCAGTCTTGCGCAAGAGATTTACAGGAAACGGTGCGTGCAAGCACGCACCCTACTTGGCTTTGTCCTTCCGACAGGTGGCACAGACATTCCTGTCTGTGGCGAGTCGCCACGAAGAATCAACCTTTCGCGTTAGCTGGCCTTTGCTTACGCCGTGACGATCGGTTGCGCTTGCGGCCGGCTGATGCGTTGGAGCGTGGCTTAAACCTTCGGCGCGGCCCACCATTTCGGGAACCCGATTTTGCATTGCTCGTTGTCCCCGATTGTTGCGGCTGCGAATTTCCGGCGAGAGATTGCTTGGCTGCCGTCGACTGCTGCTGTCGCTCATTTTTCGGTAGTCTTTGGACATCGACCGTGCGTCGAATCAAACGTTCAATCCGCTTGAGGTACGACCGTTCATCGCCACTGCAAAACGCCATCGATTCGCCCTCGGCTCCCGCTCGTGCCGTGCGGCCAATGCGATGGACATAGACCTCGGGGATCTCCGGAAGATCATAATTGATGACATGCGATACACCCGGCATATGCAGACCGCGGGCCGCCACGTCGGTCGCGACTAAAACCGGTGGTCGCGGCGACGAAAACTTTTCGAGGGCCCGTTCACGTGCGGCTTGTGTTTTGTCGCCGTGAATCGCCAGCGCCGCAATGCGTTCTCGTTTCAGATGTCGCACGAGGCGATCGTCGCCTCGATTGGTTCGGCAGAACACCAAATGACGTTCGCCATCAACCGATTGCAAAAAGTCGACCAGTGCTGCCGCTTTTTGCGGTTTCTCCACAAAGGCGACCGACTGCTTAATCTTGTCGGGTGTCGACGCCTCAGGAGTCGCCTGCACCGTTTTCGGATTATTCAACCAGCGTGAGGCCAAACGCCGAATCTCACCCGGCATGGTGGCCGAGAACATCAGCGTTTGACGCTGCTCGGGAATCTCGGCCACGATCTTTTTCAAATCGTGAATGAATCCCATGTCGAGCATTTGGTCGGCTTCGTCCAGGATGAGCACCTGCAGATTCTGCAGATGGACAAATCCCTGATTCATTAAATCGAGCAAACGTCCCGGCGTTGCGATGACGATATCGGTGCCCGATCGCAGCGAGTTGGTTTGCGGATGCTGGCTAACGCCGCCATAAATCACCGTTTGTCTTAGTGGCGTATCACGACCATACGTGCTGAAGCTTTTCTGAACCTGATTGGCGAGTTCACGGGTTGGCGTGAGTACCAAGGCCCGAATTGGTCGGCGCTGTTTACGGCGACCCTTCGATGGTTGCTTGGGCGGCTTCTTGGTTAAGAGGTGATGCAGCGTCGGCAGCGCAAACGCAGCGGTTTTGCCCGTTCCGGTCTGTGCACATCCCAGCACATCGCTACCGGCGAGAATCAAAGGAATCGCCTGGCTTTGAATTGGTGTCGCAGTGGAATAGCCCTGTCGCTTTACGGCGCGCAGCAGCTCGGGGTCCAACCCCATTTCGTCAAAATTCATTCGTCAACTTTCCCAGCGTGGCTGGATCGCCTCGAACGATCGGCCAGCGCGAACAATGAGCGCTTGGGTGCGGTTCGAGGACTTTCAAGATCAGCGAGTGACAATCGGCACCGGGCGCAAAATCCCTGCCGAAGTCGTACAAAGGTTTCGCCCTGAAAAGAAGAATGCTCAGAGGCTATCGCTGAGAAGTCGACCAGACAGAACGAGTCGCGTCTGCCAACACGGCGACGCGAAAGTCAGGGGCGAAATCATCCAATCGCGGTCGAACAGAGATGTCCTGAAGATTCCCGCGATGGGTCAGGCAGACCAACTGGTCGAATCTGAGTAAACGTTGGCGAGCTGTTTATTTGACCGCCAATTCACCCCTCGATGACGCCAGTATAGCCGTCATGATAGAATCGTCAATGCCACGCGAATCGGCGAAATGCCGATGAAACGGCGCTCGTCAAGCGTCGATCGGTTGTTGTTTCTACTCTGAATGGCGGAGAATAACGCACGAATGACATCGAATCGTCTTCGAAATCTAATAGTTATTGGCGCCACACTCGTCCCGTTTTTTTCTATTGCGCATGCCGAAAATGCGATTGGCGTCCAAGGCACGGTAGGTTGTAACGAGAGTCCGCAACGCGTGCAGCGCCTGCAGATTACAAAGCCGGGCGTCTACGAGAACTACTTGGTCGACAGCAACTGGGCCGGCGGCAATCGCGTGAAGATCACGGCCGACAATGTGACGCTTCGCAATTGCGAAATCCGCAATGCCACTGGAAACGGCGTGGGAGTCTTTGGCAAGAACGTCACGATCGAGAACTGTTATATCCATCATCTCCTTCATTCGACGTACGATCAGCAGCATGACGCGCACGGAATCACGGGGCGGTGGAGCAATGTGACGATCCGCAATTGCGAGATCTGCTATGTCTCGGGCGACTGCGTGCAATTTGATCCAGATCGTCGGTTCGCGGGAGAAGCGCTCATTGAGAATTGCACACTGTGGACGGGCCCACTTCCTGCGGATGCTGCCGGTTTCCAACAGGGCGAACGACCCGGTGAGAACGCATTCGATTCGAAAACACCTCCGGATGGGCCACGCTGCCGGCTGACGATCCGCAACTGTGTGATGTACGGTTGGAACCAGCCGGGGCAAATCGGCAACATGGCGGCCTTGAATCTGAAAGAACATTTACAGGCCACGATCGAGAACTGTTTGTTTCGCGACAATGAGATTTGTTTTCGATTGCGCGGCCCCACGAGTCGCGGCGGCGCGCTGGTCACGATCAGCGACTGTGCTTTGTTCGATTCGCAAGTCGGCATTCGTATGGAGAGCAACATTCGCGATTTGAAAATCCGCAATCTGGCGTTCGGCGCGGGAGTCGAAAGAAAATATCGTCGATCTGGGCGGGGAACGTTCCCCGGATACGACAATGAAGGCGAAACGACTGCCGATTCGTTTGAAGCGATTTTGAAGAACGGATGGGAGTAATCATCATGCAAACCAGACTGGAATACGATCATCAGGCCGTCGTAACGAATTGCCAAAGGAAGTTGAAAACGGGGACTGGCTCGCAGCAACTACGCGTGATAGCGAGAAAGATACAGTACCTTGAACGTGCCTGTCCCCCTTTTCAACGTTTTGCGGCGCGAGGGGCATATCGGATTCTTTTCGTTTTTCTTTTGTTATTTTCCTATCGGTCGGCTTTTGCAGAATCGCCTCTCGAGGCGCAGCGCGTGCTTCGGTCGAAAACCCCCGGTAAACCAGGCACCGAGCGCAAATTGTATATCGCGCCGTTTGAGGTTCGAGAAGCCGCCGGCATCCGTCGCCGCAGCGACGTCGTGAGTGCACGGTATGTCTTCAAGTCGCCCATTACGGAAAAAATGAACTTTCGAGTGATGCAGGATGGTGAGACTGTCCCGAGCCAAATCCGACCCGTCAAGAATACGTCTGGTGAAATCTCGGCGGTTACGATCGACTTCGTCGCGAACTT
The DNA here is from genome assembly GCA_028284485.1 of Planctomycetaceae bacterium. Lineage (GTDB taxonomy): Bacteria > Planctomycetota > Planctomycetia > Planctomycetales > Planctomycetaceae > JANQRQ01. The sequence continues at coordinate 16,404 of JANQRQ010000272.1, forward strand.
TGCGCCGATGGAAACACGTCAGTACGAATTGGTGTACGGGGCAAATCTGACGACGACACAGGAGCCGACGTCGGGCTTTGAACTGAAAGAGACCGACGACGCGTTTCTGATTTCGAACCGAGATCGAATCGTCTGGACGGTGCAAAGAGATCTTTCGGGGCTGTTCCGGTTTCGCCGCAATCCCGATGTCGAATACGTCAAACCAATTTCCGCGGGGCTGTTGTTCCGCGATACCGGAGGCACGGAGCATCGATTGGCGGATCAAAAACCGACTGCGGTGCGCGTCACTCGACAAGGCCCGATCGCCAGCGCACTGGAATATCAGTTCAACGATTGGCCCAAAGGGGGCAGAAGTACCGTCGAACTGGAGTTCGTCCGCTCGAAGAGTTGGGCCCGCGTCACCTGGACGGTCGAGTCGGCTATGGAAATCACGGGTATGAGCGCCGAGTTGTCGCTTGATTTGGAAGGCCGGGAGAAGCTAATCGATTTCGGCGCGGACGATTTTGTGTACGCGACAGTCAAGGAAGACGAGACGGCAATTCTGACAGCCGGACCGATTACGCCTGACGAACCACAACACGCTTGGACCGTCCAGCATGGAAAATCGGATTCGCTGGCTCCGTTCGTTGTCGGCCAACCTGGTCAATCGACGACCGGCATCGGTGGCTGGGCCCATGTACTGGATGATACCCGCTGCACGGCGGTTGCCGTCGGCGACTTCGCCAAGTCAACTCGGGATCGTATCGAAGTCGATGGCAGCGGGCGACTGTTGATGGCACGGGAATTCGACGAACAAAGCGACTCGGCCGCGACCAAGAAGTTCGAGTTCTGGGTGCACTTTGTGAGTGTACCCGTGCATATCGGCGCACGGACCAGTCCGCAGGCGATGCGCTCGCCGCTACAGGTGCGCTGGTTGGATTGACCGGCTGGAGCTTCTCGCGCAGGTTGAATGAAATCCGCGTCACGTGTGAGCACGCACTCGCCCAGGCCAGCGGAATTCGCAACCAGCCATTCAAAACTCCGTCATTCGAATTACAGTCATTCCCGCGAAGGCGGGAATCCAGTTCGTCAGGAATTCTCACGCGAAGCCGCAAAGCCGCGGAGAGAATAATTTTGACAGGATGAACAGGATTATCATGATGAAGAAGTTTCATCTTGTACATCATCGCAATCCTGTCCCATGTCATCTTGGGGCATTTGCGTGCTGATGTGAGTATGGAACGGTGATAGAGGATTGCTGATTCCGGACCCGGCGATGGAGGTACTTTTCATGGCTGCTCATGACGGCTCCCAATCATCTGACAATCGACGGACGACTCCAGGGGTCAGCATCATTGTGGCCTGTACCCTTCTCGTATTGAGTGCATTGGGAGTCCTGGCTATCGGTGGAAAGTTTGATCAGTCGGATGAAATTGTCGCCGAGGCGATCAACGTGCGAGAAATCAATGTCACCGACGAAAACGGCGAGGTGCGATTCAGTGTGTCGGCGACCGAAGCCGGCGCGGAACTGAGATTCTTGGGGGCGAATGGCAAGCGTAGAATACTGATGTCAGTTGACGAGTACGGTTCTGGGTTCAGCTTATACGACCAATCTGGCGAACCGCGTGTCGGGATGGCGGGTGGTGAAAATGACTCGGAGTTGATTTTATTCGGCAAGGATCGCACGCCGGTCATTCATATGCAGAGGCGAGATTCTGAAGGAAACGCCGTGATCGGTTTCTTCGATTCTAATCGCAGTCCACGGTTGGTCGTTGGTACATCTCCTGGCGATAGCAGCGTCGCCATTCATGATGATCAAGGGAAGGTTCGGGCCGTGTTAGGAACGACCGGTGAACCACGTAAGCAGCGTCCGGAGTCGTCAGTGTCGCTATTCTCCGAAGGCGGCGATGTCATCTGGGAGTCGCCGAACTGATGTCATTCGCCCAATGTCGTTGAACTGGGTCTCACTCGAAGTTGTGGAGAGTATACAGCGAGTACAAGAAAGCCGTAAAAGAGGCGTAATCGGTAACAGGTGGCACAGACATTCCTGTCTGTGGCGAAGTGCTCGTAGGGTGCGTGCTGGCACGCACCGAAAGGAATAGAGAGATGCCAACAAATGGTGCGTACAAGTACGCACCCTACTTCGGCCTCACGCGAAGCCGCAAAGCCGCGAAGAGAAAGATTTTTACAGGATAAACAGGATCAACATGATTGGGATTCCTCATCCTGTGCATCATGTCAATCCTGTCCCGGCTCCCTTACTGATTGCGGGATGACTAAGCGAACGATGAGCTAGGGAATCAATATTTCGTGGATGGATTCCCGCTTGCGCGGGAATGACGGCGCGAGAGGAATGCCGCGTCGTCGATCACTCGGGCCGTCGTGCCGATCATTTGGATCCCCGTCTGCAGAAAGAGTCGGCTCAGCGGGAGCTTCGCCCTCCCGACAATAATGTCCTGCCTGCCCACGCTGTTGACGCGATGGATGAAACAGGGCCGTTGTTACTTCGGCATGGCGATGTCGTAACCGCGTTACGCCGTCATTTTCGCGCTGCATCGTAGCTCGTGAGGTACATTGTCATTCCCGCGGAGGCGGGAATCCAGTTCGTCAAAAATTCGCACGCGAGGCTGCAAAGTCGCGAAGGGATTGTGCGGTGACGCGTGAACGGTGCCCTGCAACTTGCGACAGGTGGCACAGACATTCCTGTCTGTGGCGAATCCCACGTGGCATCGTTGTCGTGTCTCCGGCCATTGAGGCCAGTCATTTGATATGATGATAGAACCATCTTCTGAATGTTCGGCCGGACCAATAGTTACCTAAGCCGCTGGCAGCGCGCCACAGGAACACGACGATGAGACTCATCCAAACCAGTGCACTGACGACGATGGTTCTTCTATCGGCGAGCGTGCAATCGCTCATTTGTGCCGCCGACACGAGCGACAGTTCCGACGCACCGCCACGCAATCAGCTGGTCCGTGTGGTCACAATTTCTCAGGACGGTCTCACCGACGAGCCGGGCAAGCCCATGCTGAATGCCACCATCACGCGCCTCGATCGGGCTGCGTCGTTCGAGCCGGATGTCGTCTGCCTGCCTGAAACCTTTACGCGCGGCGAGCCCGAAGCGGTCCCCGGTCCAACGACGAAGCGTCTCGCCGATTGGGCCAAGAAACATCATTGCTACGTCATCTGTCCGATTAAGGTGCGCGATGGCGAGCAGATATTCAATTCGGCCCTCCTCATTGACCGCCATGGCGACATCGTGGGGCGTTACGACAAAATCCGTCCCACGGAAGGAGAGTTGGAGAAAGCCGTTTGCCCCGGCGTCCTCGATCCGCCGATCTTTGAAACCGACTTTGGGCGGATCGGCATTCAGATATGCTTCGACGTCAATTGGCACGCGCAATGGCGGCGACTCAAAGCCAAGGGGGCGACAATCATCTTCTTTCCATCGGCCTATCCGGCCGCGAGGCAAGTCAAAACACATGCTTGGCTCAACCAATGTTTCGTCGTCAGCTCGACGATGACGCGAGCTGCCAGCATTTACGACATTACCGGCGATACGTTGGCAACGACCGGCAAATACCAACGCTGGGCCGGCGCCGTCCTTCCGGTGGGAAAGCGGTTATTCGAAATCGATTATCACGTCGGCAAGTTTCGGCAGATCGCGCAAAAATACGGACCGAAAGTTCGTATCACCTGGTATCACGATGACGATTTGGTATCGCTGGCGTCGCTCGATCCCCAACTGACGGTCGATGATTTGATCGAGGAATTCGAATTGACCCCGCACCGGGCGTACATTGAGCGGGCACAACAGGCACAGGATGAACTTCGGCCGGTCGCCGAATCAGCGTCGCAGGTGGCGAACTGAAATTCTGATTTCCTCGAACTCGCGCTTTGCGGATTTCTCCATCGCTCTATAGAGAACTCTTCAAGCCACAGAGTGCACCGAGGACTCAGAGAAAGGAGTTCACGACCTTGCGATTTGTCCTCAGGCGAAATCCCGGTGGAGAGTCGGCTTGCGATCGCTCTCATCTCAGCTTGCGGTTGCTCTCATCTCAGCTTGCGGTTGCTCTCATCTCCGTCATTCCCGCGCAAGCGGGAATCCAGTCGAGCAGGATTCTCACGCGGAGTCGCGAAGACGCTAAGAGAAAAGATTTTGACAGGATGAAGAGGATCAACATGATTGGAAGAGTTTTATCCTGTACATCATGTCAATCCTGTCCCGGCACATTTACTGATTGAGGTATGACCAAGTGAGCGATGAGCTAGGGAATGAATATTTCTTAGATGGATTCCCGCTTGCGCGGGAATGACGGCGCGAGAGGAATCCCACGTCGTCGATCCCTCGGGCCGGGGTGCCGATCAAGGGGAGTCCCGTCTGTTGAAAGAACGGGCTCAGCGGGAGCTTCGCCCTCTCGATTCCGTGCAACACGCATGCCCACGCTGCTGGCGCGACGTGGGCATGGCACACTTCAATCGTTGCTGCGAAACGATAAATCGATTTCGTTTAGAAGCGTACATATCTGGTCCGCGGCAGAGTGGACGATTCGTAGGGTGCGTGCTGGCACGCACCGCGTTGAACCGTGCCTGCGCGGATTCAGTGTCAAATGGCGCTGCGAAACGATGAATCGTATTTATCGATCGAGCGAAATCGCTTCCGCGTAGTCGAGTTCGCCGGTGCGGCCGTCGTAATACTGGAAGATGATCTGCGGATGCGGGTACGCCACCCAACGTTTGTCCCCTAATTTCTGCGGCATGTTGAACACGTTGTTCACCTGCACCACACAAAAGTGCGGGTAGAGCCGTTCCATCCGCGGCAAATCGGGCAGAATGTAGCTGCTCCATCGGATGTCGCATTCGCGCGGGCCGAATGTGAATTTGCCAGTCGCCGGTCGATCGCTTTCATCGAGTTCCGGAACGTGGTTTACACTGTTGTGCGGACCGCAGCAAAATTCCCACACGTTGTCGGTCACTTTGATGGCGAAGCTGTTGTGCAGGTCGCCGGTCATTACGAAGACTTTCTTGCCGATCTTCCCCCATTCTTCGATGAGCATCTCGCGTTCGTCGAAAAAGCCGGTCCAGGCTTCCTCTTTGTTCGCGGCGTCGAACTCAAAGCCGCCCGCCCCACTGTGCGGAATCATGAATGGCACAGTTGAAACAACGAAAAAGAAGTCGGCGTCGCTTTCACGCATCGATTTCAGCAGCCATTCCCGCTGTGGTTTGCCGATCATCGACACGCCCGGCTTGTCGCGCTCGCGAATGTCGTGCATATCGCGATCGCCGCGCGTATCGAGCAAAAAGAATTCGCAGTTAGAAACCCGGAATTTCCCGTAGCTGCGTCGACCGATCGAGTAATTCACGTCGTCGTCGACCTTGGCGGGCATATGCACTTTGAGCGTGTGCGGATCGACCACCTCGACGATGTCATACACGTATGAGTTTTTGTGACCTTCGTCATTGTCGTAACGGATGTCGTTGACGCCTGCTTCGATTGTGCCCCAATGAACATGCAGGTTCAACATTTCATCGAGTGGCAGCTTGGTGAAATCAGTGTCGGGATCGACGAGCAGGTCGCTGCCCGCTTTCATCGTGCCCTGCCCGTAATGCAGCGGATGGCTGTGTTCGACAGGATTGGCCCACCCGAGATAGTCGTACCAGGCATAGGTGCCGATATCGCGGAAGACGGTGCGGCGATGTCGTTTGCCCGCTTCGGACGAGCCCCAAATGTCGTTGACCAGTTCGTGGTCGTCGAAGGTGAAGTAACTGGGAACGTGCCGATGCCACTTCGCCAACTCAACACCGCGGCTCAAATAGAGTTTGTAGTTTTCCCAAACGCCGACGACTGTTGGCATGATCTCGACAGCGAGCGGTAGCTTTTCGATGGCCTGAGTCAGCCGCCACGCTTCAGCGGGGTGCTCGCGCAGTTCTTCGTACAGCCAGTCCCCATTCATTATGTGGAAGTGAACGCGGTCGGCCCAGTCGCGATTGAGCACTTCGTAAGTCGGTGCGCGATGGCCGATGCCGTGCATGGGATTTTGGTTGGCACACGACCCGATCTCGAATCGAAAGTTGAATAATCCTTTGGGATTGTGTTCGTCGTTCCGTGTATCGTCGGCACTGGGCAACGTGTGAAAACTGCCGGGCAAGCCGTGCGGTCGTTCATTGACCCAAATGTGGTAGTAGTAGCGGGTGTCCGACTGCAAATCCTTGAGCATGACACTGCCGGTATTGTCGTGTTCGATGCGGGTGATCGCCGGTTCGCTGACCTGGTCCATCTGATCGGGGGCCGTGCCGTAATGCACCTCGAACTGTCCCGGGTCGGAAGTGCGTCCCCACACCGCAACGGAATGGGCGCCGGCCTGACCGAGCATGGGTCCGTGTGTCAGCCAGATGGGGTCGCGTTCGGCTAGAGCCGGTGAACTGAGCAGGCCGGCAAGCAGAGATGCCGCGATCAAGGTGCCGGTGTGAAATGAGCGGTATCCGAACAAAGCCATCGTCATGTTGCAGCCTCTTGGTGTGTGGAGTTTTCGCGACCGGTCCTGACCGTTTGGTCGCGATCTTGCTTTTGTCAAAATCGTGCAAAAACAGTCTATCAACTTTTCCGTCGTTTCCCACAATGCTCGCCGAGCGGCCCTGACCGAAATGTGTGGAATGATCGCGTCGTTCTGATGAAGTGCCGATCAAGTTCGGGTCCTTGACGAGGAATTTGCACCGGAATTTCGGCAACAACCAGTGCGGCGGACGTTTCTCTCATACGGACGGCCGGTCTATAATGTTGGCGATGTTTGTCAATTAGCCGGCTATCAATCTCAATCGCCCGGAAATGTGATGACCGAGTCTAACGAACGCCTGAACATATTCTTTCGACTCGCTGCAATCAGTGCGGTGGCATTTATTGTCACGGTGTTGGCGATGACTGCCGTACTGTTCGGCAATCAGAATGCTCCCGTCGCGCGTTTTTTGAATGAATATGGATTGCAGGTGATCGCGGTCGAAGTTGCATTAACGCTGACGACAGGATTGGCGGCGCTAACTGTCGATCGCATGCAAATTACGCGCGAACAACTGGAATCAGAATTTCAAGATACTCCGAACGACGCCGCGAACGAGTTGGACTCGGAGACCGTTAAAGATTGAATTCGATTTCCTGTCGGTGCCAACGCGGCTTGCGATTCTCTTTCTGTTAAATCTCCAAGTATGCCTTCAAACGTTCAACGAGAGATCGAGTCGCTGCAAGCCGACATTCGCCGGCACAACTACTTGTATTACGTTGTCGATCAGCCGGAAATCGGTGATAACGAGTTCGACCGACTGTTGAAGCGGCTGGAACAACTCGAGCAACAACATCCCAAATTTGCCTCCACCGACAGCCCGACGCAGAAAGTTGGTGGCGAGCCGATCGCCGGCTTCGAGTCAGTCGAACATCGCGTGCCGATGCTGTCGATTGACAATGTTTACGAACCGTCGGAATTGTCGGCATTCGATGGGCGCGTTCACAAATTGCTTGGCGAGAACGAAGCGGTACCCTACAGCGTCGAATACAAAATCGACGGGGTCGCCTTATCGCTGACATACGAGCAAGGCCGATTGGCAAGGGCGTTAACGCGGGGCGACGGCACGCGCGGCGATGATATCACGCACAATGCTCGGACCTTGCGCGGCATTCCACTAAGGTTGATCGGCGATTATTTGCCCGCAGTGCTCGAAGTGCGGGGCGAGGCGTATATCAGCAATACCGACTTTGCCCATCTGCGAGCCGAGCAAGAGCAGCGCGGCGAACAACCATTTGCCAACTCGCGGAATACAGCCTCGGGTGCATTGAAGTTGCTCGACCCAAAGGAATGCGCGGCACGCCGGTTGAGTTTTTTCGCGCACGGGATCGGATATAGCGAAGGCGCATCGTTTGAGACGCACATCGAGTATTTGCAGGCGATTCGAGAGATGGGAATTCCGACCACGCCGAATGTGCAATCGCTGCCGAATTTCGAAGAGGCGCTGAAGTTCGCGCAGACGTTAATGGACGACAAACACTCGTTGAACTTCGAAGTTGATGGGTTGGTGTTTAAGGCCGATCGTTTTGATCAGCGGGAGCGATTAGGGCAGACATCGAAAAGTCCGCGCTGGTTGATCGCCTACAAATGGGAGAAGTACGAAGCGGTCACCAAAGTACTCGAAATCGGAATTCAAGTCGGCAAGACGGGTGCGTTGACTCCTGTTGCCCATTTGGAGCCGGTTGAAATTGCAGGCACGACTGTTGCCCGAGCCAGCCTGCACAACCGGGACGAGTTGCGGCGTTTGGGAGTCCGAGTCGGCGACCACGTTGTTGTGGAAAAGGCAGGCAAAATCATCCCGCATGTGGTCCGTGTTGAAGAGCACTTAAGGGAAGGGAGCGAGAAGATATTCCGCTTCCCCAAGCGGTGTCCGGAGTGCAAAACCGAGGTGGTTCAGGATGAAGGCGGCGTCTATATTCGTTGTCCTAACCCGAACTGTCCAGCACAGTTACGGGAATCTCTGCGGTTCTTCGCGTCCCGGGCGGCCATGGATATCGAGGGGTTGGGAATCAAGCTGGTGGAGCAGTTGCTCGCTGCAGAATTGGTGACACGAATCTCCGATATCTATCGGTTATCGAGTCAGCGTGATCGCCTGCTCGAATTGGAGAGGCAGGGCGAAAAATCGATCGACAACCTGCTGAGTGGGATTGAGGAGTCCAAGACGCGGCCATTATGGCGGTTGCTGACTGGGCTCAATATCCGACATGTGGGAACGAGTAACGCGCAGGTGTTGGCTGATCGGTTTGGCACACTGGACGCCATCGCGGAACAAAGCGAAGAAGCATTGGCGGATGTTGATGAGATCGGCCCGGTCATCGCCAAGGCAGTTCATGAGTTCTTTGCATCGTCGATGGGCCAGGAACTGCTGGCCGAGTTTCGAAGCGCCGGTTTGAATTTTGGTGAGCCCGTCGAAGTGCGTGAAGCCGATTTAGGCGCGAAGTTGTTCGATGGAAAAACGATCGTTGTCACCGGAACGCTAGCGAGATTCACACGCGACGAAATCAAAGAAGTGATTCGCCAACAAGGCGGTAAAGCCTCGGGCAGCGTTTCTAAGAAGACCGACTTCGTTGTCGCTGGCGAGAACGCGGGTAGTAAATTAGATAAAGCTGGAAGCTTGGGGGTGCGCGTTCTGTCGGAAGATGAGTTCTTGGCGATGCTTGATGGTGAAGCTTCTCCGAAAAAATGACCAAATCGGAAATCTTCGTCTAATCAAAAAATTTCACCTGTTTTGACTTGATTGCCACGTCAGAGTGAAACAGGATGATGGGCTCCTGTAAATCTGATCGTAAGCATTGAACAAGCATCCGTGAAAAAACAGACAAGCGGTGGAATAACGCTGCTTTTCGCGAGATCGATCGGGTGGAGGAAACAAATGGGTGGAATGTCGGACGTTCTGGAATGTCGGACGATCATAGAATTGCCAAAGAGAGTGAAGGAGTCGAAATGAAAAGAGGACTGTTGTTCGCCTTGTCCGTTGCTGCCATGCTGATGCTGTCAACAACCGAGGCCCAAGCCAAGCGTCGTAGCTGCTACCAAAGTTCTTGCTACCAAAACGTGAGCTACACGACGAGCTACACTTCCAGCTGTGGTTCTAGTTGTGGTTCGAGCTGTGGTACCAGTTGTGGTTCGAGCTGTGGCTCGAGCTGCTCCACAAGCTGCTGTGAACCGGCCCCGACCTGTTGCGCACCGCAACCGAGTTGCTGTTCGCAGCAGTCCTGCTGCCAGTCCAGTTGCTGTGGCCAAACTTCGGGTTGCGCGATTTCGGGTGGTTGCTCAACCGGCGCGTGCGCGACCGGTGGTTGCTCCACGGGTGCTTGCTCCGTCGGTGGTACATCAAGTGCCGCTGCGCCTGAGTATGAAGATGCTCCCGCTCCTCCGCAAGAAGACGCTGCTCCGGCACCGGCACCGACCAACTAAGTTGGTGTGAATACTGAATGATTCGTTGCGAATCAAAATACAGAAGGATCGGCAAGACACATCGTTTTGCCGGTCCTTTTTCTTTTGAGTATCGCATCTGCCGCGATGTGACTCAGAGACCGACAAAAATGCCGGACGTATTTGCAGATGTGTTTGGTTACGGTCGGAGTGACGTTGGTGTAGAATCAGTTTGCAAGCGACATCGCGTGTCTCGATGTTGCCATCATTTTGTGACGATTTCACGGTGAGTTGACTATCATGAGCGCACAATCGGTTTTACTGGCAGGCGAATGGGCAACATCCGCAGGAACATCGACGTTTCAGGCGGCAAACCCGGCAACGCGTGAAGCGCTGCCGGACGCGTATCCTGTCAGTCCTTGGGACGAGATTGAACGTGCAATTCGATCGGCACACGAAGCTTCCAAGACGATGCGCGGCTGGCCGGGAGAACGGTTCGCCGGGTTCTTAGAAGCCTATGCCGACGGCATCGAAGCACGGACCGACGACTTGGTTGAAATGGCTGCCGCGGAAACAGCGCTACCGGCCGAACCACGATTGCGCAATGTCGAGCTTCCGCGAACAACGAACCAACTGCGGTTAGCAGCCGCTGCCGCACGTGACGGGTCGTGGACAACTCCTACGATCGATAGCGCCAACAATATTCGATCACTGTATGGTCCCATTGGTCCGGTGGCGGTATTCGGTCCGAATAACTTTCCGTTTGCATTCAATAGCATTGCGGGTGGAGATTTTGCGGCAGCTGTGGCGGCGGGTAATCCGGTGATTGCCAAGGGGCATTCGTCGCATCCCGGTACGACACGCATCTTCGGCGAGGTTGCGTTGTCGGCGGCGCAATCTGCGGAAATGCCTGCCGGGTTTATTCAATTGATTTACCGGACCAGTCATGAAGATGGCGCTCGTTTCGTATCGCACCCGCTGATGGGGGCCACCGGCTACACCGGGTCGCGCCAGGCTGGACTTGTTTTGAAAGAGGCGGCGGACCGGGCCGGCAAACCGATTTATCTGGAATTGTCGAGTATCAATCCGGTGATTGTCTTGCCGGGTGTCCTACAAGAAAGATTCGATGACGTCGTCGAGCAGTTTTGTACGAGTTGCCTGATGGGCACGGGGCAGTTCTGTACGAACCCCGGATTGGTGGTATTGGTCGACAACGACAAGTCGCGCGAATTCGTCACGGCCGTCGCCGATCGTTTTCAAAACGCTCCCGTGGGTACGATGTTGGGAGAAGGCGTCGAGCGCAGCTTTCAAGAAGGAGTCAAGGCCATTCAGGCTGCCGGGGCGACGTTGGTGACTGGTGGTGAGGCGGGAGGCGGCACGGGATTCTCATGCCAGAATACTCTGTTGCAAGTCGACGGGAATACCTTTCTTGGAAACTCCGAGGCTTTGCAGACCGAGGCGTTCGGTAATGGTTCGCTCATGGTGATTGCACAAGATGCCGAGCAATTGGTTGCGATTGCCGATGGATTCGAGGGTAACTTGACCGGCTGTATCTACAGTGCCAACGATGGCAGCGACGACAGTTTGTACGACCAAGTTGCCCCGGCGCTACGGTCCTGTGTCGGGCGTTTGTTGAACGATACGATGCCGACCGGCGTGGCGGTTTCACCGGCGATGAACCACGGCGGTCCGTTTCCCGCAACCGGACATCCGGCGTTTACTGCGGTGGGAATCCCGGCATCGATTCACCGGTTCTCCATGCTGCAGTGTTACGACAAGGTTCGTGCTCATCGTTTGCCCGCAGCGTTACAGGATAAGAACCCGACTGGTTCCGTTTGGCGGTTCATTGACGGAACTTGGAGCCAAGCCGACGTGGGTAGCTAGAGCGGTTTACTCTTTCTCGAGGGCGTTTTTGGCTCGCGGGGACCTGCCATCCTATTACCAAACGCGATTTTCATGGCCACGAGTCCGCGTAATACGCTGTAACGAATTGAACTTGCTGCGCGCCTCATTGATTCGCCAGTTGGCGGCATTGTGCGGCCATGCGATCAAGCAGTTCAAACAGCGCGGCATGGCAGTCGCCGAGAAACTTGCAGCCCTCAAGCATTTGTTCGCCGGGTTGAACGTGGGTTGACGGGACCAATTCGTCGCCGCAATGTTCGATCATGCTGCGGATCGATTGTTCGTTCATCTCCAGATGAAACTGCAACGCAACCACCCGGCTTTCAAAATCGAACGACTGGTTCGTGCACGCTTCACTGCGCATGGTTTGGCGAGCGCCGGCGGGGATGTCATACGTTTGTCCATGCCAATGAAAGACGGTCAGGTCGTCAGGAAATGCTTCGAACAGGGGTGACGCATTCGTGGAAGCAACTCGCGAAATGGGAAACCAGCCGATTTCCGCTTCTGCATTTGGTTTCACGGTCGCGCCCAATGCCTCGGCGACGAGTTGAGCACCGAAGCAAATTCCCAACACCGTTTTTCCAGCATCAATGGCCTGACGAATGTGGGATTTCTCTGTTTCAAGCCAGGCATGATTTGTTGTGTCGTGCACGCTCATCGGGCCCCCCATGACGAAGAGCCAGTCGTAGTCAGCACGGTCAGGTGGCCTGTCGCCGGAGTACCAGTGCGTACCAGCCAGGGCGTGCCCGCGCTCCCGAACCCAGGTTTCGATTTCGGCGAGACCTTCGAAAGGCGCATGTTGAAAGAAATGGAGTCGAAGTTTGCTCGTCGAATTGAGTTCACACGAATCGGTCATCGGCCCTCCCTGAACGTGCTTTTGTTTATAACGAAAACTGTGCCACCCCCAAGACCCATCCGCGAATCGCGGCTTTGCGTTCCGCCGGCCATCTCCAGCCGCGTGGTGTGTCGATTGTATCGTCTGTTCCGATTATCCCGGTTGTTCTGGTTTTCGCAAAGGTATGGGATTTGCGAATTATCACGATTGCATGGGGCAATGGCCGCACAGACGGATTGCGACGACCGATTGAGGAAACGACCTAAGCGATTGCGAAATCATCGGTTCCAGCCGGAAGGATCGTGGCCCGAAGCCTGAGGAAACGGGCCGATGAGACATGCCCTGGCAGCATGACTGTTTAGAATTTTGATCAAAACCTGTAAAGCCGCGCCAATCGGTGTGATCGTTAATCCCCGCAGGATGGGTACAACCGGTCGATCATTAAAATGCGCGAAATCGTTGTAACCCGCAGACGGGCTGCCATGTTGAAACGATTGTAGCGGTCGCAACAGTCGACCGGCTTGTGCCAATGGCATGGGATCTGCCTTTTCTTCGTGTCGTTCCGAAAACGACGGTCATGGCGACTGTCGGGATGATTCGAGTGATCAACGCAGAGAGCGAAGCGTGGATGGAGTAGAGACCATCCTTTTCATTCGGCGGCCACCGGATGAATGCCGCACGCGGCTCTGAGTTCCTTGGGGGCCGGCTGGTTCGCGCCGCCGGCCCCCCGTGAATACAACTGGAATTTCTTTGCGCGGTATGAGCGGCCTTCATACGGCGCGAGTCAGGGAGGCCAAGGTCGGCCTTCCTCGAATGGAGAGTTACCAAGTGGTGAGACGAGAGGATCAGGCTCGTTTCACAACATCTTGTAATTCTCAAGTTCATAGCCGTTCGTGGCTATGGCGGACGACGTGAGTCTTCAAAGACTGGGGACGATCATCATCCTTTGCCACATTGGCAAACGCAACAGGAACTTTTAGCGCGAAAGGTATTCATCAATGTTGAAACAACTTTGGAACGACGAAAACGGCGTCATTTTGTCAGCGGAAATTGTGTTGATCGGAACGATCTTAATTGTCGGAATGGTTGTCGGATTGACAGAACTGCAATGCGCCGTTGTGCAAGAACTTAACGACTTGGGCGAGGCGATTGGCGCGCTTAATCAGTCCTATCAGATCAGCTCATTGGCGTCGTTCAAGCGTGGTGGTGGGATTAAGGGATCAACGTTCGGATCGGTATTCATCGACCATCTCGATGCCTGCGATGGAAACGAATGTGCCGTAGTTTGCGTGTTCGCACCACGAGGCGAGTTTCGCAAATTCTAAATCGATCGAGACGTTTCCTATCAAACTCAACACGAAACAAGAATAGAACGCTGCTTCGGATTGATTCCCTAATCCGAAGCAGTTTTTCTTCGTATATTGACGGAGTTTCGGCGTAGTTCGTTAGGAACGTCGAATCGCCTTGGTCAACAGTCGAATCGATGATGGCTTGGCGAAGCAGGCGATTCGAGGGTTCTTCACAATTGTCATGTCGACCAAGCATGTCTTAACATGACGCCACCGATGACTTCCTGACTTGTGGGAGTGCTTCGCGATGGTCGTCGACTAATCAGTACCATCACAATTTTGAGATCGTAAGGGGCTGGTGTGGATCCGGCAGAACTCGAAACTCCCCAACGTCGGGATGGGCGAACAATCGCTGTCATGCCGGCCTACAACGCCGCGAACACATTGGAATCGACGGTTCGAGATATACCGCAAGGTGCCGTCGATGAAATCATACTGGTCGATGATCATAGCAGTGATGACACAGTCTCTGTTGCTCGACAATTGGGCCTGACCGTCGTCGAGCACGACAAAAACCTGGGCTATGGCGGAAACCAAAAGACCTGCTACCAGCATGCGCTTGAGGCCGGCGCCGACTATGTCGTCATGATTCATCCCGATTATCAGTATGACAGCCGGTTAGTTCCGGTTGTGGTTGAAATTCTGAAACTCGGCGTCTGCGATTGTGTTTTGGGGTCACGCATTCGAACTCGACGCGAAGCAATCGCCGGTGGCATGCCCCGATATAAGTATCTCGCCAATCGATTGCTGACTATCGTCGAGAACATGGCGTTAGGTCAAAACCTGGGGGATTTTCATAGTGGGTTCCGCGCCTATCGACGCGAAGTGCTCGAAACGATTCCCTTTGAGGCCAACTCGGACGACTTTGTTTTCGACAGCCAGTTCTTGGCGCAAGTCGTCTATTTTGGTTTCAAACTGGGTGATGTACCGGTGCCTGTGCGGTATTTTCGCGAAGCTTCCAGCATCAGCTTCCGGCGGAGTATCCGTTACGGTTCGCTAACACTTGGTGTACTCGTGCGATTCTGGTTACATCGACTTGGCCTCCTTAGGTCGCGTTTATTCGAGCGCCCGACAAACGAGCCTGTTGTGACGAGCGATCGTGAATCAGAGTAGTCGATCGATCGGCGGACGGCCGGCGGATTTGATGTTACTCCTCATGCGCGAGGCTTGTTCGCAGAACTGTGTCCGTCCCTCGTTCTCGGGTCGGGACAACAAAAAAGCCTCACTGTCACACCGACAGTGAGGCTTTGATCCTGGTACGCGAGTTTTCAAGCGTTCCTCAAATATGATGAGGCCGGAGGAATGCTCGCGTTCGTCCAATGGTTTCCTGGCGATGCAACATCGTGCAGTATTTGGATGAACGATGTTCAGCAAAGCGTACCAGGATGAATTCCTACTATGTGAACTTCGCCGCCAGTCGTTTTGAGAGGCATGTTGACTTGCCGCGGCGAAGATTGACCTGGTGGAAGATGCGAATGCCTTTCAGATGTTGAATATATGTGGCATTCGCATCATTCCATGACTCGGGTCACAGCATCTTGCTGTTGATTATGGCTTTCCTTGGTGATCGGGGCGGTTTAGTAGTTGTACTTTCCTCGTTCGCCCCGAATCGGCGTGTCGCAGGTGATGTCGTACTCACCGTCGCAGTCGTCGGCGTGGTCCTTGAAGCGGCTGCCGTTGACTCGGCCCTTGTGTCCGGCGAGTCCAGAGTAGCGGTAGCTTTGGTTGACGCTACCGAAGGCCGACCCGATGTCTTCCAGTTCTTCGTTGACACTGTTGGCG